>CALFYB010000441.1 GCA_937952995.1 uncultured Caulobacteraceae bacterium | reverse complement strand
CGAAGCGCCAGCGCTGATCTGGCATCTGGATGCGCTACTGCCCCTAACCGACTTCGTTTCGGTCGGCACCAATGACCTGATGCAGTATCTGTTCGCAGCCGACCGGGGCAATCCTCGGGTGGCTGATCGCTATGATCCCCTCTCGCCCCCCGCCCTTCGGGTGATGAAGGCAATCTATGATGCGTGCCACGAGAGTGGAACGCCCGTATCGGTTTGCGGTGAGATGGCGGGACGGCCCCTAGAGGCCTTTGCCTTGTTGGCCTTAGGTTATGACCGCCTGTCCATGCCGCCGTCTGGCATTGGTCCGGTCAAGCGGATGGTCTTGTCCTGCGACCGTGAGGCGGCGCGGCGCGGCGTGCTCAACCTCTTGAAGGGGTCGGCGGGCTCGGTTCGAAATGAAATTGAGACCCTCGCGCGGAAGCTATCAGTATCTATATAAGTCATTGTTTTGTAATATTTAGCATGATATTAGCGTCTTAGATTTGTTCTACTCAAATCGTGATGAGGGTGAAGGTTTTCTGACCTTGCCCCATCAAGTCGGGGCATTGGCGGTTAATGGCATTGGACACGGGCCCGTTATCATCGCGGTTCGGCGACCCATCGGACGGTCTGTTCGGTGCGGTGCCTCACGATGACATGCCTTCAGGTGTTTTGCCTTCAGATGCTGCGCCTTTGACACCGCCCACCAGTTTTACAATGTCTGACTTTGACCTCGCGCCCACCCTCGGTGATGGCTTGCGCGCGGCTCGCGAGTTCCAAGGCCTGACGGCGGTTCAGGTCGCAGAGATGACCCGGGTGCGCCGGGTCTATCTGGTGTCGATCGAGGGCATGCGGTTTGACGAGCTTCCGTCCCGTCCCTTTGCGTTGGGCTATGTGCGCGCCTACGCGCAGGCCTTGGGTTTAGATGAGACGCAAGTGATCGAGCGGTTCCGCCGCGAAGTCCCAGATGAGACCGGTCCCCTTCGTGCGCCCTCTGGATTGCAGCCTCAGTCTGATCCGCGCGTTCGTTTGATCGCAATTGTCGCGCTTGTTGTGTTCGGCGCGGTCCTGATTTGGAATGTTGCACAGCGCGCCTTGAAGGAGCCGTCAGTGCCCGCGCCGACTGTGCCGGATTTGGCCATGGCGGCTTCGGGATTGCCTGTGAGTGATCAACATCTGTTGGGCCAATCGGTGGTCAGCCTCGGCGAGCCTCTTCCAGCGCCTGCCGAATCCACCCTTCCAACCGCCTATGTTACTCCGGGTCTAGCGGAGGCTACGGCGGCAGGGGGCTCGGTCGATGGAGCCCAAGCCAATGCAAAGGCGCTGGCTGCAGCACAGAAGGCGGGGGGCGTGACGCCATTGGCCCCAGAGGCCACAGTTCCAGTGCGTGCGGCCTTCAACCCTCACGGCACGGTCTATGGCGCAGCACCTCAGCAGTCGGTGGTAACGATCCAAGCTCGTAAAAGCTCGTCGATCATCATTAAGGGCGCTGACGGCTCGGTCTATTTCGCCCGTCAACTGGCCGCTGGAGAAGCCTATCGGGCCCCGATGGTCGCCGGTCTAACCTTGGATGTCTCTGACCCGGTTGCCTTTGATGTCTATGTGAACGGCGAGTTTACGGGAAAACTTCCAGCCGCCGTGACGCCCTTGTCGCGGCTGGGCAATGTGGCAGCGGCTTCTTTGGGCAATTGAGGCCCTGTTGCTGACGATAGGCTTGGGTTTTGCCCTCAGACGGCTTAGTTATGGGCCATCATGAGCGCACACGATCACAGCGATAAGGGCCCGGATGCTGCTGGGCTGGCCCACGTCCGTCCTTGGCGGATGATTCAGCGACGCCCCACACGCAAAATCCGCGTCGGCTCGGTTGAGGTTGGGGGCGATGCACCCATCACGGTCCAGTCGATGACTAACACCTTGACCTCCGACGCTGGCGCAACCATCGACCAGATCCGTCAGTTGGAAGAGGCCGGAGCCGACATTGTGCGTGTCTCCTGCCCGGACGTTGAGTCCACCGCCGCGTTTAAGACCATTGTTAAGGCCGCCAAGGTGCCTTTGGTGGCCGACATCCACTTCCACTATAAGCGCGGCATTGAGGCGGCGCAGGCGGGCGCGGCCTGCTTGCGGATCAATCCGGGCAATATCGGCTCAGCGGACCGGGTGCGGGACGTTGTGCAAGCGGCCAAGGACCATGGCTGCTCGATCCGGATTGGTGTCAATGCCGGGTCGCTTGAGCGCGAACTGTTGGAACGCTATGGCGAGCCTTGCCCCGAGGCCATGGTCGAAAGCGCTCTGAACCATGCGCGCATCCTTCAGGATCACGATTTCCACGAGTTCAAGATCAGCGTCAAAGCCTCCGACGCCTTCTTGACCGTCGCGGCCTACCAGATGTTGTCCGAGGCCATTGATTGCCCGTTGCATCTGGGCGTGACCGAGGCAGGCGCGCTGCGCACGGGTACCGTCAAGTCTTCCATCGGGCTAGGCTCGCTGCTTTGGGCTGGCATTGGCGACACGATCCGGGTGTCCTTGGCCGCTGATCCGGTCGAGGAGGTCAAGGTCGGCTTTGACATCCTTAAGTCGCTCGGCCTTCGCCACCGGGGCGTCAATATCATTGCCTGCCCGTCCTGCGCACGGCAGGGTTTCAATGTCATCAAGACGGTCGAGACCTTGGAACAGCGCCTTGCCCACATTGCGACACCCATGAGCCTGTCGATCATCGGCTGCGTGGTCAACGGCCCCGGCGAGGCCCTCTATACCGACATCGGCTTTACCGGCGGCGGTAAGGGTGCGGGCATGGTCTATACGGCTGGCAAGCCCGACCACAAGATGGACAATGACCACATGATCGACCACATCGTCGAACTGGTCGAGGCCCGCGCGGCGGTCTTGAAGGCCCAAGCCTAGCCTCACCCTAGCCCCCACCCTTGGCCAAATCGCGCCGATTAGGCTAAAGCAAATCCCCCGCCTTATGGCGGCGTAGTTGGAGACCGTGCGTGCATCTTCCTCAGGCCAAGCTAGAGGCTGTTCTGGACCGCTATCGTGAGATCGAAGCCCGCATGGGCGCGGCCTCTGATGGGGCCGAGATCGTGCGCCTGTCGAAGGAACATGCCGAACTGCGTCCCGTGGCCGAGGCGGTGGAAACGCTCGCCCGGGCCCGCGCCGAAGCGCCTGATCTGGAAGAGATGATCGGCAGCGGTGATCCCGAGATGGCCAGCATGGCTAGGGACGAGCTTCAGGTCCTCAACGAACGTCTGCCTGTCCTCGAGCGCGAAGTGGCGCTGCTGCTGGCTCCTAAGGACAAGGACGAGAACGCTTCGGCCATTCTCGAAGTGCGGGCCGGAACGGGCGGCGATGAGGCGGCCCTGTTCGCCGGTGACCTCTTTCGGATGTATCAGCGCTATGCCCAGCTTCAGGGCTGGCGGGTCGAGGTTGAGTCCATCTCCGAAGGCGATGCAGGCGGCTATAAAGAAATCATTGCCTCGATCAATGGCGACGGCGTCTTTGGCCGCCTGAAGTTCGAGAGCGGCGTGCACCGGGTTCAGCGGGTGCCAGAGACCGAGGCGGGCGGGCGTATCCACACCTCTGCGGCCACGGTCGCGGTGCTGCCCGAGGTTGAGGATGTCGAGATCGAGATCAACGAGTCTGACATTCGCATCGACACCTACCGCTCCAGCGGCGCGGGCGGCCAGCACGTCAATAAGACCGACTCCGCCGTGCGTATTACCCACCTGCCCACGGGCGTGGTGGTGACAAGCTCTGAAAAGTCGCAGCACCAGAACCGGGCGCGGGCCATGAAGGTCTTGCAGGCGCGGCTCTATGACATGCAGCGCACCGCTCTGGACACCGCGCGCGCCGATAGCCGCAAGAGCCAGGTCGGCAGCGGCGACCGGTCTGAGCGCATCCGAACCTACAATTTCCCGCAAGGTCGGGTGACCGATCACCGGATTAACCTCACGCTCTATTCCCTGCCCAAGCTGCTGGAGGGTGATGGTCTGGACGAGATGATCAAGGCCCTGATTGCCGAAGATCAGGCCGAGCGGCTGGCCTCGCTCGAAGATGAGTACGGCTGAACCGATGGGCGGGACCATTGCGGGCCTCTACCGCCACCCCATCAAGGGCTTCACGCCCGAGCGACTGGAACGGGTGAGCCTCACGGCCGGTGCCTATTTCCCGTGTGACCGGCTGTTCGCAGTCGAGAACGGCCCAAGCGGCTTTGATCCCGGTGCCCCGGCTCACATCTCTAAGACGCGATTTACGGTCTTGGCCAAGATGGCTGAGGTGGCGCGGGCTCGGACCGCCTATGATGAGGCTAGCGGCATATTGACGGTTGGTGCCGATGGCATGGAAGCCTTATCGGCAGACCTGACCACGGATACCGGCGCTTCTGCCCTCTGTGATTGGCTGACCCGTTTTCTCGGCGACCAAGTCACCGGACCTTTACGGCTACTCAAGGGACCGCAGAGCCACCGGTTCATGGACGATCCAACCGGCTATGTCTCGGTCATCAATCTGGCTAGCGTGCGCGATCTTGAGGCGCGGTTGGGCGTCGCCATTGATCCGTTGCGCTTTCGGGCCAATCTCTATGTCGAGGGCTGGCCCGCTTGGGCGGAAATGGATCAGGTCGGTCAGTCCATAGGCCTAGGGCAGGCTGAAGCCGAAATCACCAAGCCCATCGTTCGATGCGCGGCGACCCATGTTGATCCAGTGACCGGCGAACGCGACCTTGATCTGGTCTCGGCCCTGTTCGAGACCTATGGCCACCGCTATTGCGGCGTCTATCTGCGTGTGACATCCGGGGGCGATCTGGCGGTCGGTGATCAGGCTGCCGTGCGCGACGTTCCCCTCGCCGCCCCGCCAAACTCTTGAGAGGCGATCATGCCGAGTTCTGAAACATCGAAGCCTCTGACTCTGGTGCAGGCCTGGATGGCAGCGCGCCACCGGTTGACGGCTGCGGCGATTGAAAGCCCCGTGATCGATGCGCGCCTGTTGTTAGAGGTCGCTGCGAGCGCCACGCGGACAGACATTGTCACCGATCCCTATCGGACGCTGACGCCAGAACAGATCGCGACCTACGACAGCTACCTGACGCGCCGCGAAGCGCGTGAACCGGTCAGTCACATCATCGGCCGCAAGGGCTTTTGGACGCTTGAACTCAAGGTCACGCCAGACGTCTTGACCCCGCGCCCTGACAGCGAAGTGATTGTCGATCTGGTGGTCAAGTCTACGGCGGCGGATAAGCCGTTCCATATGCTCGACCTCGGCGTTGGGTCTGGGGCGATTGTGCTGGCCATCCTCAGCGAACGGACCCATGCGACCGGCGTTGGGATCGATATTTCCCCTGAGGCGCTAGGGGTGGCACGGGCCAACACAGCGCTGTTGAAGTTGGACGATAGACTAACCTTGGCCCATGCCAATTGGACCGAGGGGCAGGCCGATGAGGCCTACGATCTCGTCGTCTCTAACCCGCCCTATATTGCCACCGATGTCATCGCGACCTTGGAACCTGAGGTGAGAGACCATGAGCCAATGCTGGCCCTCGACGGCGGCGCGGATGGGCTCAATGCTTACCGGCTGCTGGCGGGTGAGATCATGCGGGTGTTGAAACCTGAGGGATGGTTCGCCATCGAGATCGGCTATGATCAGTCGAAGGCGGTCGAGGCTTTGATGCGCAAGGCCGGTGCCCAACAGGTGCGAACGATCAAGGATCTGGCCAATCGCGACCGTGTGGTGACGGGCGTGAAAAATGTCCTTGGAAAAGCCGTCGCTATTGGCTAGAGCATTATTGTCTCCACCCAATAAGTCGGCGTTTAGGAGAAAGCGGTTGTTGCAACGCAATCGCCTCTGACCTCCGACAGACTCGGTCATCGCCAATGTTACCCTCGCTCATCGCGAAGGCCGTTGTCGACGGATAGGGGACAAGGAACCACACACGTTTTCAAACAGGACATTCGGGGTTAGCCCCAGTCCCGACAGAGGCTTCAGCCCAAGGTCCCCTTATAACGTCCCTCTTGGCCGTTCAGGCGTCCCGGCGAACCAGGTCACCGACAAGATATGAGAGATTTCAAAGGAATGAAGCGGCAGCGTGGCCGCGGTCGGCCCGGCGGTGGCAATACCGGCGGCGGTGGTAAGCCGCAGCAGAACGCCAACCGGGCCTTCGAATCTAACGGCCCTGATGGGGTCAAGATTCGCGGCCATGCGCAGCACGTCTTCGAAAAGTACCAGCAACTGGCCCGTGACGCCTCGTCGTCCGGGGACCGGGTTCTGGCTGAGAATTACCTGCAGCACGCTGAGCACTATTTCCGGCTGCTAAGGGCGGTTCAGCCTCACCGCACGGCGGCTGAAATTCTCGGACGTGATTCGATTGCGTCGGGTTTCGACATCGATTTCGAAGATGAGAGCGGCGAATACCAGGCCGAGGCTCAGGAGCCAGAGGTCAGCGACGAGCAGCCTCGTCAAGATCAGCGCCCCGATTTGCGTCAAGAGCAACCCCGTCAAGATACCCGTCAGGACCAACGCGGTGAGGGTCGTCAAGACCAGCCCCGCCGTGATCGTGATCGCAACTTCGGCCGCGACCGTGACCGCGAACCCCGCCAGCAGGGCGAGCGCTTCCAACAGGGCGATCGTCCTCAGGGAGAACGTCAGGAACGTCCAGAGCGCCCAGACCGCCCAGACCGTCCAGAGCGCCCAGAGCGTCAGGATCGTCCGCAGGGCGAACGCTTTCAGGGCGAGCGGGTCCAAGGCGAACGCGTCCAAGGTGATCGGCCAGAACGTCCCTTCCGCGATGATCGCCGCGAGCGTTATGAAAATCGCGAACGTTTCTCTGAGCGTCCTTCTGATCCCCTAGCGGTCGTTGAGCCAGAGGCCACGCCTCTGACCCAAGCCTCGCCGGTTGAAGAAACCTCTCCCGTTCTGCGCTCCCAGGACGGATCGACCAGCCATGCGCCAGCCTTCTTGCAGGCTCGCCCTGAGCCTGTAGCGGCCCCGATGGCCGTTGCTGAAGCGGTTGAAGAGGAGGTGCGGCCGAAGGTGCGCCGTCGCCGGACGCCGCGTAGCTTTGAAGGCACCGAGACCCCGGGCTCGACTGACGAGGGCTAGGTCTTAGCCTTTGACCGAATGATGACGATATAGGCTAAGGCCGGTCAGCTCCCCTGACTGGCCTTTTCCTTGTCTGAGGGGGAGGGGTTTACCGAAGCAATGCGCGCGCCTGTGCCTGAAAGCATCTGGTCTATCCGGTGCTTTTCAGCACGGAACGTCGCCAGGTGTTGCGACTCGTCAGTACTGCCATCCGCGGCGGAAGGTGTGCCCACGGCGAGGAAGTGCATGCCAGAGAATGCAGCCGCCGCCTCAGGGTCTCCAGAGAAGGTGAGGCGGCTTGAAGCGATACCTTTTGCAACGAGCGCATCAAGGCCAGCCTCCACAAATGGTACGCGGCCCGCGTTGAGAGAAGCGAGTCTTTTTGGATCTGGATCTACGGTGAGCACCTCATGCCCAGCCTCCGCAAAACATGCGGCAGCGACAAGGCCAACGTACCCTGCGCCGTAGACGGTGATCTTCATCAATGCCTCATCTTGTTCAGGTGACTATCGCAAGGCGACCAGGATCGCGCCGGCAATCCCAAGATTGATGATGTCATTGCCGGACTCAATGATCCACACGATCGCACCATGGCCGGCGAACATTCGGTGTCCAACTGCGGTTGCGCCAGCGGTGAATGTCAAAGGCTTGTCTGATGT
>CALFYB010000440.1 GCA_937952995.1 uncultured Caulobacteraceae bacterium | reverse complement strand
CGAGCGAACTTCTGGAACGTTCGAGATAAAGGTCTTGAGCAGGACAGGGTCGGTGATGTTGGCCTGATAGTCGGTTGCCGTCTCTTGGAACACCGCAACATTCAAGGTCACTCGACCATCTTGCAGGCGAGACTTAAAGCCCGCCTCAATCGAGTCCATCTGCTCAGGCTTGACCACCTTTGGGATAATGGTCGGAAGCTGACCAAGATTGAGGCCGCCCGTCTTGAAGCCGCGCGCCGCGTTGGCATAGACCAGCAGGTCGCTTGTCGCCTGATAGGACAGGCCGACCTGGCCCGAGATATTGTTGTTCTTGGAGCTGGCCGAATAGGCCATGTTCGATGCAAATCCTGCCCGCACCGCGATCATGGTTGGGAGCAGGAATGCTGGGAACGGAGGCGCGGTCAGGGCTGCGCCACCCGTGACATAGCCGCGATAGTCGCCTTCCTTCTTGTCGTTGTTCGACCGCAGACCCAAGGTCACGTCCCACTTTGGTGCGGCATGCCAAGTCGCTTGGCCAAAGGCGGCATAGCTGGTCGTGCGGATGTTCGCATAGCCATCGTTCGCAACGCCGGTCAGGATGGCCGCTGGCAAAAGCGGGCTGACATAGAGATACATGGCGTTCGCGCCATATTCGTTCGTGGTGTGGTTCTTCAGGCTTTCGCGGAAATAGTAGAGACCCGCGACATAGTCGAGCTTGGTGCCGCCGGACGAGGCGATACGAAGCTCTTGGCTATATTGGTTCTGATCGTCAACGACCTGCGACTTGCGGAAGGCGTCGAGCGGGGTGGAGTCCAGATCGTTCGCCGGATCCCATTTCCAATAGCGCCAAGCGGTGACTGAGGTGATGGTCGCCTTGGCCAACTTCCATTCGGCGATGGACGAAACGCCGCCAGACTCTTGGCGAGCGTGGATTTCGGCGTTGGTGTTGGACTTGCGGGCAAAGGGGTCAACGACGGGCGTATAGCCTAACGTTTTGGCAACGGTGACGAAGTTCGCACCGTTGGAGGGCGTTACAATGTCCGACAGCAACAGGGTGCAGCAGTTGGTGTTTTGCTTGGCATAGTCGCCGACCAGACGAACATTGAAGGCGTCATTGGGCTGGAACAGCAGCTGGCCACGGATCATGGCGTTGCGGCTGCTATTGTCCTTGGAGCCATCTTGAACGTTGGTGATCATGCCTTCGCGGGTCGAGTACGAGACCGCCAATCGGCCCGCCAGCTTATCGGCCACAAGCGGGCCCGACACCGAGACCTTGCCCTGACCGAACCTATAGTCACCGCCGGTCAGTTCGACGCTGGCGTGAGGGGCGAAGGTCGGTGCCGCCGTAGTGATGGTCACCGCGCCTGCCGTTGTGTTCTTGCCATAGAGCGTGCCTTGCGGACCGCGCAGCACTTCGACCCGCTGAATATCGATCAGATCGAAGGTCGCCGAGGCCGGACGGGCATAATAGACTTGGTCAACATAGAAGCCAGCGCCCGGCTCAAGGCCATCATTGGCGAGGTTCGCAGCGCTACCGAAACCGCGGATATTGATCTGCGAGTTGCGCGGATTGTAGGACGAGAACTGCACGCTGGGGATCATTTCCGTCAGCTGCGTGATGGTCGTCGTATTGGTCTTGGTCAAAAGTTCG
Organism: uncultured Caulobacteraceae bacterium; assembly: GCA_937952995.1. GTDB lineage: Bacteria > Pseudomonadota > Alphaproteobacteria > Caulobacterales > Caulobacteraceae > CAISGS01. The sequence continues at coordinate 5,070 of CALFYB010000440.1, read as the reverse complement.
CCGCCGAGCACGGACACGGCTGCGGCAATGTTCTGAACATTTTCATCGCGGTGACGAGCGGTAATCACCACCTCTTCAACGCCAACACTCTTGGTCGCCGCCGCCTCTTGCGCCTGCGCCACACCGGCGGACAATAGGACGGGCAACACCGACGCCCCAGCCAACAGAGCCATACGCATGGCTGATCCGTTCTTAGTCATGGAATTATCCCCCCTGGGCCGACTCAAAGTTAACCCTGAGTTCCGGCATTTGCATTTCAGTGTCCTAATGCGCCGAAAGGATGATGACCTGTCAAGTCGTTCTACAAATGAGTATCAATTTGTGAGAATTTGCGGGATAGGTGATGTATGTCGGCCACATGACTTGTGGCCAAATGCTGGGCTATAAACGTCGAATGACGACAAAACCGCTGCAGACAACGACTGACGTGAAGCTGGGAAGAACCCGGCTGATCGATGCGGCGACCCGTTCCATGATCGCGCACGGTGTGTCTCAGACCTCATTGGCGGTCATTGCGCAAGAGACCGGGGTGACCCGCGCGGCGCTCTATTACTATGTCACAGACCGTGCCGACCTCGTGTTTCAAGTCTATCGCAGAACCTGCGAACTGCTCGCGCGGGGCCTTGAAGAGGCGGTTCAAAATCAAACCAACTCAGCCGATCGCATTACCGCCTTCGTCTTGAACGTGCTGGGCCCTGATGCCCCGGACATCGCCTCCATCACCGAGATCGGCATCCTCAATCCAGCGGACAAGGAAACCATCCACGGCCTGCACGAAGGCCTGATCGCCCGGCTGTCGTCGATCCTGCAGCAGGGCACGCAAGCGGGCGAACTGCGTCCGATGGACCATGAGGTGGTCGCGCGCACCATCGTCAGCCTGATCGGCTGGGTGCCCTACACCTGCTTTTGGGCCGAGCGGATAACACAAGGCCCAATCAACCGGCAGGGAGCCGTCACCCTGCTGATCGATCTGCTGATCAACGGCTGGGCGAAGGATCGGGCCAAGCCGGTGTCCATGAAGCCGTTCAATCTAAACGGACTCGTCACGCAGATCGCCCCCTTTGACCGGGAAAGTCTGGCCAAGGCCAAGCGCGAACGGATCCTGTCGACCGCCATCCGCCTGTTCAATTGGAAGGGCATCGACACAACCTCGCTCGACGAGATCGCCGCCGAGCTCAAGGTCACAAAACGCACGCTCTACCAACGGGTCGGGGACAAGGAGACGCTGATCCAAGCCTGTTTCGATCAAAGCGGCTGGGTCTGGCGACATATTTATGAGTCGGTTGGCGAGCCATCATCCGAAAGCGGCGATGACGTGACCACTTTTCTGCGTAACTTCGCCCTTGCACAGCAACATGCCGAGCTGCAGCCCCTCAGGGCCCTGCGCAGTCTCGAAGCCTATGGCCCAACCAATCAAACCTATTTGCGAAAGGGGGTTGGTGGCCTGACCCGCGCCCTGATGACGATGTTTGAGCGGGCTCGTGATGCGGAGGCCATGAGAGATGTCCATCTCGGGGTTCTGAGGATGATTATCATGGGGGCTTCGGCTTGGCTGACGGGGCGGCCCTCAACGATTGATGATGAGGCAAAGTTCCAGGTCAGCATCGAGGTCGTTGACGTCCTCAGGCTCGGCATCCGGGCCATTTAAGTCGGTCCACCCTCCCCGTCCGACGAATTATGACACTCAAATGTAGAATGGCTTGACAGGGTGGTGGGGCGCACGACCAAGATGGCCCCATAGATTGCTCATGGCCGCCCATTGGCAAACAGGCCGTACCAACCGGGAATCAAGATCAACATGAAACGCGCCCACCTTCTGGCCACGGCCATCATGACCGCCGGTCTCGCGGCCAGCGTGGCCACCGCCAGCTTGGCCAAGTCCCCCAGCCCAAGCTACGACCTCGTCCAACCGGTCGCGCCGCAGAGCGTGGGCATGGATGCTGAGGGCCTGAAGGCGCTGGATGCGGCGATGGCCAAGGCTGTGGCCGACGGGGACGTGGCTGGCCTGTCGACCCTTCTGGTTCGTCACGGCAAGGTGGTCCAGTTCAACACCTATGGCCAAGCCTCGATCGACCAGTCCAAGCCCATGGCCAAGGACACCATCTTGCGCATCTATTCGATGACCAAGCCAATCACCGGCGTGGCCATGATGATGCTCTATGAAGAGGGCAAGTGGAAACTCGACGATCCGGTCAGCAAATATCTGCCCGAACTGGCCAACCTGACCGTCATGTCAGGCACCGACGCGCAGGGCAATGTTCTGACCGTTCCGGCCAAGCGGGCCCCGACCATGCGTGAGCTAATGAGCCATACCTCGGGCTTCGGCTACGGCCTCGATCCGCGCGGGCCTATCGACAAGCTATTTCGTAACGCCGGTGTTCTGCAGTCCAACGACCTAGCCGACCTAGTCACCCGCACCTCGAAAATCCCCTTAAAGTTCCAGCCCGGTGAAAACTGGTCCTACAGCATCGGCGTTGATCTTCAGGGCCGCATTGTCGAGGTCCTGTCGGGCCAGAAATTCAGTGATTTCCTGCAACAGCGCATCTTCACGCCGCTGAACATGAAGGACACCGCCTTCTATGTAGAGACCAGCAAGGTTGATCGCCTCTCCGACGTCTATGCCTTCAACCCGGTTGCAGGCAAGCTGATCACCCTATCGCCCAAGATGGGGCCGCAGGTTCAGGACTTCACCAAGCCCCGCGGGCTTGAGTCCGGCGGCGGCGGCTTGACCTCGACCGCCAATGACTATGGCCGGTTTTCTCAGATGATCTTGAACGGCGGAACGCTGGACGGCGTGCGCCTGCTCAAGCCGCAAACCATCGCCCTGATGGGCGTCGACGCCATCGCCCCCGGCGTTCATCCCGATGGCAGCCTGATCGCGGGCATGGGCACCAGCGCCTTTAGCTTCAAGAATGGCGTCGGCTTTGGCCTCGACTTCATGGTCGTGTCTGATCCCAAAACCGCCGCCCTGCCGGTCGGAAAAGGCACCCTCAGCTGGGGCGGCGCGGCGGGCACTTGGTTTTGGATCGACCCGACCAACGACCTCTATTTCGTCGGCATGATCCAGCGCATGGGCCCCAAGCCCGGCGGCGCTGACCTGCCCGGCCAATCCCAAGCCTTGACCTACAAGGCCCTGACCCATCCTGAAAAATAGATCGCCACAAGGAACCCAAACATGAACGAGATCAATCGGCGAAACCTTGGCTTGGGCTTGCTCGGGTCTGTTGCGGCATCGGGTCTTTTGGCGGCCTCGTCAAGCGCGGCACCCTCAGCCACCGCGCCTGCTGATCCCTTTGCCCTCGTCGACCCTGAGCTTTTAGCCGGAGCCAAGGCCTTGCCGCCGCTGACCGTCAGCAAGGCGATCTTGCCGATGATGCGGGCCCGTCCGGGCATGCCGCCCAAGCCCGCCCCCGCGCCTCAGCCGGTGATGAAGACCATTCCGGGCCCCAAGGGCGCGCCGGATGTGTCGGTCATGATCATTGATGGCACAGGCGGTCAAAAAGGCTGCCCGGCCTATCTGCACATGCATGGCGGCGGGTTTGTTGGCGGCCGCGTCGATGGCGGTCCCGGGCCTCTGCAAGACATTGCCTCGACTTGCGGAGCCTTAGTGGTTTCGGTCGATTATCGCTTGGCCCCTGAAACCGCATTCCCCGGTGCGCTTGAGGACAATTACGCGGCCCTTCGCTGGATGAACCTCAATGCCGCCAGCCTTGGCATTGATCCAAAGCGGATTGCGGTTGGCGGCGAGAGTGCGGGCGGTGGTCATGCGGCCATGCTGGCCATCGCGGCGCGCGATCGCGGCGAATTTAAGCTGGCCTTCCAACTGCTGATCTATCCGATGCTCGACGACCGGACCGCCTCGACCCGGCCAGCGCCGGACCATATTGGTCACATCCTCTGGAACTCCGGCTCCAATCGGTTTGGTTGGGAGTCCTTGCTCGGCATGGCTCCGGGCAGTGCCAATCCACCCGCAGGCTCCGTCCCTGCGCGGGTCAAGGACCTGTCGGGCCTGCCCCCGACCTTCATAGGTGTTGGGGCACTGGATCTGTTCGTGGATGAGGATGTGGAGTACGGACGCCGCCTGATCGCGGCGGGCGTTCCGACCGAGTTGCTGGTCGTGCCCGGAGCCTATCACGGCTTCAATGGCGTGGTGCCCAAGGCGACCGCCAGTGTCAGATTCAACGCCCAAGCGCTCACTGCCCTCAAGCGCGGGTGGGGCCTGTCCTAGCCGCAGCTAGGACAGCACCCTGTCACCAAACTAGATCGGTTCGCGGCAGAACCGGGCCAGATCATTGGCCGTGTCGCGGCTGATGTCCGGGCAGCAGATGGCGAAGATCTCGACGCCGTGGGTCGTGCCCATGACCTGTCGGCAGCGGGCATTGACGCCGCTTTGCATCAGCAGGCGATAGAAGTTGATGCCCTCATCGCGCAGGGGGTCGCACTCATTGACGCTGATCACCGTCGGCGGCAGGCCCTTGACGTCGTCAGCCGAAGCAAAGGCAGGCCAAGCCAGAGGGTTGCGCTCATTGAAGGCCTCGATGCCATAGGCCATGGCCCCGCGGTTGTTGTGCAGTTCAAGGAAGATGCCGTTGTTCTCGGTCGAGGACGGGTTCTGCGGCAGGGGCCATTCGCCAGCAATATAGGGGCAGAGCGCATAGAGGCCCTTGATCAGGCCAATGTCGCCGTCCTGCTTCAGCTTGAGGCCCGTGGCGAGGGTCAGGTTGCCGCCGCCGCTTTCACCGGCCACGACGACGCGGTCAGGGTCGATATTGAGCTTGGCGCTGTTGGCCTTGAGCCATTTGAGACCCGACACACAGTCATTCAATCCGGCTGGGAAGGGATCGACCTCGGGTGCCGAAGAGGCGCGCAGGCAGTTACGGAAATCGACCATAGCCACCGCCACGCCGCGCGCCGCAATGATCCGGCCCCAAGCCTTATAGAGCCCGTCATAGCAGGACATGATCATCATGCCGCCGCCGTGGATGTAATAGACGCAAGGCAGGGTCTCGTCCGTGTCGGGGCGGATATATTGGATATTGACCCAGTTGCCATCTGGCTCGGACTGGAACC
>CALFYB010000439.1 GCA_937952995.1 uncultured Caulobacteraceae bacterium | reverse complement strand
GCGGGCCGGTATGGTCGAGGAGTACAAGCTCAACGGCCGCATCTTCGCGCCAACGCAGCAGGGCGTCGGTCATGATCTGGCACATGTCTAGGGTCAGGGCGTGCAGCGCCTCAGGCCGGTTCAGGGTCAGGCGACCGACACCGCCTTCAATACGGGCCAGAACAGCATCGGTGGTCATGGACGAAACAGCTCCCGCGCGATGATCACGCGCATGACCTCGTTGGCCCCTTCGAGGATCTGGTGGACCCGCAGGTCGCGGACGATGCGCTCCAGCGGATAGTCGCGCAGATAGCCGTAGCCGCCGTGCAGTTGCAGCGCCTGATTGGCCACATCAAAACCGACATCAGTGCCGTAACGCTTGGCCATGGCGCAATATTGCGTGGCACGGGGATCGCCCTGGTCCATGGCGTCGGCACCGCGATAGACCATCAGCCGTGCCGCCTCCAGATCGGTGGCCATGTCGGCCAGCTTGAACTGCAGGGCTTGGAAGTCTTTTAGAGGGTGGCCGAACTGGTTGCGGGTCTCCAGATGCGCCTTGGCCGTTTCCAGCGCCAGCGCCGCGCCGCCCAGCGAGCAGGAGGCGATGTTCAGCCGCCCGCCGTCCAGTCCCATCATGGCAAAGCGAAAGCCCTCGCCCTCGTTGCCGACGCGGTTTTCGACCGGTACCCGCACATTGTCGAAATTGACCATGGCGGTGGGCTGGCTCTTCCAGCCCATCTTGCGCTCATTGGCCCCAAAGGACAGGCCCGGTGTGTCCCGCTCGACGACGAAGGTCGAGATGCCCTTGGGTCCTGCGGCCCCGGTACGGGCCATGACGACATAGAGGTCCGAGACCCCGGCCCCGGAAATGAAGGCCTTGGTCCCGTTCAGGACATAGTAGTCGCCGTCCAGCACCGCGCGGGTCGCAAGGCTGGCGGCGTCAGACCCTGCCCCCGGCTCGGTCAGGCAATAGCTGGCAATCAGCTCCATGCTGGTCAGGCGCGGCAGATATTTCTGGCGCAGGACCTCGGAGCCGAACCGGTCGATCATCCACGAGGCCATGTTGTGGATCGACATGAAGGCCGCCGTTGAGACGTCCCCCTTGGACAGGGCCTCGAAGATCAGGGCCGCATCTAGCCGCCCCAGCCCGGTGCCGCCGACATCTTCACGCACATAGATGCCTGCAAAGCCTAGGGCGGCAGCCTTACGCATGACATCGACCGGGAAGTGGCTCTCCTCGTCCCACTGGGCCGAGAAGGGGGCCATTTCGGCCGCCGCGAAATCGGCGGCGAGGTCCTGAATAGCGCGTTGATCTTCGCTCAGGGCAAAGTCCATGCCGGTCTCACTTCATGGTTGGAATGACAAAGGCCGAATCTTCGACAGCCCCTTCGGGCCAGCGCGCCGTGATGGTCTTGATCTTGGTATAGAACTTCACGCCCTCGATACCGTGTTGATTGGTGTCGCCAAAGGCGCTGCGCTTCCAGCCGCCAAAGGTGTGGTAGGCGACCGGCACGGGGATGGGCACATTAATCCCGACCATGCCGACCTCGACGCGGGCAGCAAATTCACGGGCGGCGCGGCCATTGCGCGTAAAGATCGCCACGCCGTTGCCGTACTGATGATCTGACGGATAGGTCAGAGCCTCTTCGAAGGTCTCGGCGCGCAGGATCTGCAGCACGGGGCCGAAGATCTCTTCCTTATAGGACTGCATGGTCGGCTTGACCTGGTCGAACAGGCTGGGGCCGATGAAGAAGCCCTTCTCAAATCCCTGAAGGCTGAAATCGCGGCCATCGACGACCAGCTCCGCGCCCTCGTCGACACCCATCTGGATATAGGAGGCGATCTTGTCGCGGTGGGCGGACGAGACGACCGGGCCATAGTGGGCGGCTGGGTCGTTGGAGACCCCGACCTGAAGGGACTGGATCTCGCTGACCATCCGCTCGCGCAGTTCATCGGCGGTCTTCTTGCCGACGGGAACGACGACAGGCAAGGCCATGCAGCGCTCGCCAGCCGAGCCGAAGGCCGCGCCGGACAGGTCCTTAACCACCTGATCGAGATCAGCGTCCGGCAGGATGATGCCGTGGTTCTTGGCCCCGCCCATGGCCTGGACCCGCTTACCGTTGGCGGTACCGGTGGCATAGACATATTGCGCGATGTCAGAAGAGCCGACGAAGCTGACGGCCTTGATCAGAGGATGGTGCAATATCGCATCAACCGCGCCCTTATCGCCGTGAACGACGTTCAAGACGCCAGCAGGCGCTCCCGCCTCCATGAACAGCTCGGCCAGACGCACGGGCACAGAAGGATCGCGCTCCGAAGGCTTGAGGATGAAGCTATTGCCGGTCGCGACCGCGATGCCGAACATCCACATCGGGATCATGGCCGGGAAGTTGAACGGGGTAATGCCCGCCACCACGCCCAAGGGCTGGCGCATAGAATAGACGTCGATGCCCGGGCCAGCGCCTTCGGTATATTCGCCCTTGAGCAGGTGAGGGATGCCGCAGGCGAACTCGATCACTTCCAGGCCGCGCTGGATGTCACCCTTGGAGTCAGCAATGACCTTGCCGTGTTCGGATGACAGCAACTCAGCCAACTCGGTCATATTGTCTTCGAGCAGGCGCTTGAAGTCGAACATGACCCGGGCGCGGCGCTGAGGATTGGTGCTTGCCCAGCCGATTTGAGCCTTGGCGGCGGCCTGAACTGCGAGGTCCATCTCCGCATCGGTAGCGAACTGGACCCGGGCTTGGATATCGCCGGTATTGGGATTGAAAACGTCGCCAAAGCGGCCTGAGGTGCCGATCAGGCTCTGGCCGTTCACGAAATGAGGGATGTCGCGCATGGGGCGTCTCCGGGTGAGGTGCGATGTTGAAGGTCTTGAGCCACTGGCTAGCATTTTGACCGGCTGACGTATGCTGCAAATATTCCGTACTAAGACTGCAATTTTGCAGTTAGGCTTGTCCCATGAAGGATTGGGACGATCTTCGCGTTTTTATGGCCGCCGCTCGCAGTGGTTCACTGGCGGGGGCGGCCCTGCGTCTGCATATGGACCCGACCACAGTGGGGCGGCGCATTCAGCGGCTAGAGGCCAGCTTAAAGTCCACCCTTCTGGTGCGCTCGCCCAAGGGCTTGCAACTGACGGCGGCGGGCGCGCGTCTGCGTGAGGCGGGCCTTTCGGTTGAGACGGCCATCGATACGGCCAGCGAGGCGGATGGGTCAGGCGGCGTAACCGGCACGGTTCGGATCAGCGTATCCGAAGGCTTCGGCGGCCAGATTCTCGCCCCCGCCCTTCCGGCCTTTATTCGCACCCAGCCGGGCCTCATCATCGAGCTAGTGACCAATTCCGGCTCCCTGTCGCCCTCGATGCGCGAGGTCGACATGTCTGTGACCTTAAGCCCGCCGAGATCGGCCCGCCTTATGGTCGAAAAACTGACCAACTATGAGCTGGGTCTCTACGCCTCCCATGCCCATCTGGCCGAGTGGGGCCAGCCCGCCAGCCTTGAGGCGCTGCGCGATCATCAGCTGGTCGGCTATGTCGATGACCTGATCTATGCGCCGGAGCTGCGCTATCTCGATGAGGTGCTGCCCGACCTGCGTCCCCGCCTGATGAGCTCATCGATCCGCGCCCAGATGGAATTGGTGCTGGCCGGGGCGGGGTTGGGGGTCTTGCCCCACTTTATGGCCGCCCAGATGCCGGGCCTCGTCAGGGTGCTGCCTAGGCAGGTGCGTATAGAGCGGTCGTTCTGGATGTCGGTGCACCAAGACCTCAAGACCACGGCGCGGCTGCGGGCGGTGCGGCGCTGGATGCTGTCATTGGTTCAAGAGCAGCAGCACCTCCTTTTACCAAGGGCCCTACCAGAGACGGCGGGCCGGATGGGCGCGGTCATACTGGTCGGCGGGGCTTCCTCGCGCATGGGCACGGATAAAGCCCTGCTCGATTGGGGTGGCCAAAGGGCCGTTGATCGGGTCGCTGACCTCGCCCGCGCGCTGGGGGCATCGAGCGTTCTGACGGCGGGCGGTGACTATGGCCTGCCCTTTGTGCTTGATCCCAGCCCTCAAGCCGGTCCGGTCAGCGGCATAGTCGCGGCGGCCGAGCGGCTGGCCTCAGAAGGGTGTGACCGCGCCCTGATCTTGGCCGTCGATGCCCCGACCCTGACGCCTGATGATCTTGCGCCCCTCTTGGTGCCCGAAGAAGGGGGGTATTATGAGGCCTTTCCCCTGCCCATGGTCCTGCCCCTGAGCGCCATCGATCCGCAAGCCAAGCCTGACTGGCCCCTGCGGCGTCTAGTCGAGCGGTCCGGTCTGGCTGTGTTACCCGTAGCACCGGAACTGGCCGTGCGGCTTCGCGGTGCCAATACGCCTGAAGAAAGAGCGGCTCTTGCCCCTGAGGACGGCTTGCGTCAGGTTTGAGAGACCGAGTTCTAAAAGAGACCAGACCATGGCCCAGTTCCAATCCGACGGTTTTGACATTCACTTCACCGACACCGGCCCCGGACCGGTCAATACGCTGCTGCTGATCCACGGCTTTTCGTCCAACAGTCATGAGAATTGGGGGCGGACCGGATGGGTCCATGCAGTCAAGCATAAGGGGCTGCGCTGTGTGACCCTCGACCTTCGCGGCCATGGCAAGAGCGCCAAGCCCCATGATCCAGCGGCCTATGACCGCGCGGCCTTGGCCGGGGATGTGCTGGCCCTGATGGATCATCTGGACCTGCAGAAGGTCGATCTGATGGGCTATTCGATGGGCGCACATGTGGCGCTGTCCACGGCCATGCAGGCCCCGGACCGGTTCTGGAACCTGATCCTTGGCGGCATTGGCGGTAAGATGTTGCAATCGTCAGAGCGTACTGACGGTCTGGCCTTGGCGATGGAGGCCGATGATCCGTCGACCATTAGCAATCCGCTCTACCAAAGTTTCCGTCATTTTGCTGATGAGCAGGGGGAGGACCGTCTTGCCCTTGCCGCCTGTAGCCGCTCACCAAGGTCGAGTATGGACCTAGAGGCGCTAGAGCGCTTGGGCGTGCCAACCTTGGTTGTGGCCGGAACGCGGGATGATCTGGCAGGAGACCCTCAAGGCCTCGCTGATGTGATCCATGGAGCCCGGGCCACCCGATTGCCGGGGTGTGACCATTTCTCGGCCATAGCCCATGGACTCTATAAGGCGGCGGTGTTCGACTTCATGGACGGCATCCTTGAGGACTAGGCTGCACAGCTATTTGTACCGCAGTGCAAAAACCGCCTTGCCACACCCATGTGCCTATCCTACAAGCCGCGCTCGCTGAGATGGCGGCCTGGGATTAGGGTTTGGTGGACGAAAGTTTTCCTTGCTTTATGTGACTGGGTTGTTTAGTTTCCGCGACTTCTGAACGACGTGATCTGACGATCTGGGAGGCTAGCCTCGGTTGGCCTCGCGGTTTTTTGTTGTCTTTGGGATTGGCCTTTTGGGTTGGTTCTGGTGGACGAAAAAAGACTTTAGAAAGTTGGTTGACTTGGTTTGGTGGGGCGACTAGAAACCGCCCTCCGCCGCACCGGGCGTTAAACGGTGAGCCGGAGCGATCTGGTTTTGGTCTTTGACATTGTTGAATTGGAAAGAGAAACGCAGGCGGCGGTGTTCTGGCGTAGGCTATAGGCCTACTTGAACGCTGACTGTTATGCGGTCTCTTGAAGACACCATGAAATTTTCGTTTTGAGTTTTCGGACTTGGGACGGAGATCGAATTGGGAACTCGTCAAGATACTATGCAAACAAAATGCCGATTGATCATTGGGGCAACTCAATAGGATCGAAGCTGATGTTAGCGGTCAACTCAACCTGAGAGTTTGATCCTGGCTCAGAGCGAACGCTGGCGGCAGGCCTAACACATGCAAGTCGAACGGACCCTTCGGGGTTAGTGGCGGACGGGTGAGTAACACGTGGGAACGTGCCCTTTGGTTCGGAACAACACAGGGAAACTTGTGCTAATACCGGATAAGCCCTTCGGGGGAAAGATTTATTGCCATTGGAGCGGCCCGCGTTGGATTAGGTAGTTGGTGAGGTAAAGGCTCACCAAGCCTGCGATCCATAGCTGGTCTGAGAGGATGATCAGCCACATTGGGACTGAGACACGGCCCAAACTCCTACGGGAGGCAGCAGTGGGGAATCTTGCGCAATGGGCGAAAGCCTGACGCAGCCATGCCGCGTGAATGATGAAGGTCTTAGGATTGTAAAATTCTTTCAGCGGGGACGATAATGACGGTACCCGCAGAAGAAGCCCCGGCTAACTTCGTGCCAGCAGCCGCGGTAATACGAAGGGGGCTAGCGTTGCTCGGAATTACTGGGCGTAAAGGGAGCGTAGGCGGATAGTTTAGTCAGAGGTGAAAGCCCAGGGCTCAACCTTGGAAATGCCTTTGATACTGGCTATCTTGAGTATGGGAGAGGTAAGCGGAATTCCGAGTGTAGAGGTGAAATTCGTAGATATTCGGAAGAACACCAGTGGCGAAGGCGGCTTACTGGCCCATTACTGACGCTGAGGCTCGAAAGCGTGGGGAGCAAACAGGATTAGATACCCTGGTAGTCCACGCTGTAAACGATGAGTGCTAGTTGTCGGCATGCATGCATGTCGGTGACGCAGCTAACGCCTTAAGCACTCCGCCTGGGGAGTACGGTCGCAAGATTAAAACTCAAAGGAATTGACGGGGGCCCGCACAAGCGGTGGAGCATGTGGTTTAATT
>CALFYB010000438.1 GCA_937952995.1 uncultured Caulobacteraceae bacterium | reverse complement strand
GTCTATGGATTGAACCAACGCCTTGGCCTCTTCAAAACGAAGGCCAAGCCGGTTCATGCCCGTATCGATCTGCACGGCCGCCCTTAGGCCGCCTTTGGTCGCGCGGGCATGGCTGCTCCATTCAGACACTTGGGCCAAGCTATTGAGCACGGGCGTCAGGTCGGAAGCCTCTAGCCGGTCTGCAGAGCCGGATGGCGCACCATCCAAGACATAGATCGTCGCAGGGCGGTCTGGGCCCAAGGCAGCGCGCAGGTCCTCGCCCTCGCTAATGCGGGCAGCAAAGAACCGTCGCGCACCCTCGGCCCAAAGCCGCGAGGCCACCTGCGCCGCGCCTAAGCCATAGGCATCGGCCTTGACCACCGGAGCCACCTCCGCGCCACGCGCCTCGTGCCGCAAAGCCGCGTAATTATGGGCCAGCGCGTCGAGATCAATGGTCAAGTGGGCGTGGAAAGTGTCGAGGGACATGGTTTGGTGGGCTTTATAGAATGAATGGCTCAGCCCTAACGTGGTTCGCGGTCAGATGCGAGGGGGGCAAAACAAGGCCCCCTACGTCGCTTCGCGCCACTTCCCCCATAGGGGGAAGATTTAGAGCCTTCAGATCTTCCCCCTATGGGGGAAGTACCGGCGAAGCCGGGGTAGGGGGTTAGCCCTGCAAATCCCGGTCCAACTCCCCGGCCAAATCGCGGATGAACTGCCAAGCGACGCGGCCTGATCGGCCCCCGCGCAGTTGTGACCACTGTAAGGCTCGGCGGTCGAGGTCCTTGATCGTCAGGTCAAAACGCTGAGCATAGAGGCGCACGGCCTCCAGATAGGTCGGCTGGTCCATCGGTGGGAAGCCAATCCACAGGCCAAAACGGTCTGAGACCGAGACCTCCTCTTCGGCGTCCTCCGCCGCCGCCATGGCCCCTTTGGTCTCATTATGGTCGCGCGGCATCAGGTGGCGGCGGTTGGATGTGGCGGTGAACAGCACATTTTCCGGTGGCCCGCCGACACCGCCTTCTAGCGCGGATTTCAACGCCTTAGCTGACGCTGCGCCCTCTTCGAAGGACAGGTCATCGCAAAGGACCAAGAAGCGCTCGGGCCGCCCGCGCAGGCGCTCGAACAGACGGGGCAGGGCGGTGACCTCATCGCGGTCGACCTCGATGAGGCGCAGGCTGGACTGCTCAGCGGCGACGGTCATGAAAGCCGCCTTGACCATCGAGCTCTTGCCCGCACCACGGGCACCCCAGAGCAGGACGGGGTTGGCGGGGCGAGCCTTCGCAAACCGGCGCAGGTTCTCGACAAATCGCGATTTTTGCCGTTCCACCCCGACCAAAAGGTCCAGCGCCAGCGGATAGTCCGGCGCAGGGACGAACAGACCTTGGGCAGCATCATGGCGAAAGAGCTTGGCTGAGGTGAAGTCTGGCTCTGGCGCAGGGGCGGGAACCAGCCGTTCTAGGGCGTCGGCAATGCGGATTAGGGTGGCGTTAAGATCATGGGTCATGGCCAAACGTTCCTAAAGCGGTTGGCGCTCCATTGCAAAACCTGCTCTCAACGCCTAGTTTCCGGCAACTTCAGGCCGACGATGTTCGTACCGGCCGACCATAACAGGTGAGACTTCATGTTCGCGACCCCGGCTATGGCCCAGACCGCTGCAGCAGCAGGTGCCCCGATGGGCGGCCCACAAGATTTCTTGATGCAGATTGCCCCGATCTTGCTGCTCTTGGTGCTGTTCTATTTCCTGCTGATCCGTCCGCAGCAAAAGCGCGCCAAGGAACATCAGGCCCTGATCACCGGCATCAAGCGCGGCGATACCGTGGTCTTGTCCAATGGTATGATCGGCAAGGTCGCTCGGGTCGAAGAGACCGAAGTTGGCGTTGAAATCGCCACCGGCGTGACCGTCAAGGTCGTCAAGGCGATGATCTCCGACGTGCGCACACGCGGCGAGCCCGCCGCAGCCAACGACACCAAGTCCTAATGATCGCGGCGGCGGGATAATCCTGCCGCCGTCTTTTTTGATGCTACCGCCCGTCTTTTAGGCGCCGAAAGTCCAAGCCCATGCTCAATCTTGCCCGCTGGAAGGTGATCGCTTGTACAGCCGCACTTCTGTTCGGCCTTGTGTTCACCCTGCCCAACATCCTGCCCAAATCAGTGATGGATCAGGTTCCAGCCTGGGCCCCGCATCAGAAGCTCAATCTGGGTCTGGACCTTCAGGGCGGCTCCTATCTCCTGCTAGAGGTGGATACGGACGCGCTGAAGCGTGAGCGCTTGGCCAATCTGCTTGAGGATGTGCGCGGCACATTGCGGACCGAACAGATCGTCTTTACCGGCCTTGGCCAAGTCAATGGCATGGTCACAGTCCGCGTCACTGATCCCACTCAGGTTGAGGCTGCCCGCAAGGCGTTGAGCCGCCTTGGTCAGCCGCTGGCCGGTGCTCCGGGCGGTCGGGATATGAACCTGTCGGTCCTCAGCGACCAAACACTCCAGCTCTCCCTCGTGCAGGAAGCTTTGAATGCTGAGGGTGCAAAGGCTGTTGAACAGTCGATCGAAATTATTCGCCGCCGGATCGATGCCCTCGGTACGCGCGAGCCGACCATCATCCGTCAGGGTACGAACCGTATCGTGGTGCAGGCTCCAGGCGAGAGTGACCCTGAGCGTTTGAAGAATGTTATCGGTCAAACCGCTAAGCTGACCTTCCAGATGGTGGATGATAGCGTCACGCTTCAAGAAGCCGCCGCCGGTCGCATTCCGCCAGGATCTGAACTCCTGCCCAGCGAAGAGCCGAGCGAGCCAATGCAACTCGTCAAGCGTCGTGCGGTTGTGTCGGGCGAGATGTTGACAGACGCGCGCCTATCGTTTGATCAGGCGGGCCAGCCGGTCGTGTCCTTCCGCTTCAACGGCCAAGGCGCGCGACGCTTTGGCGACGCCACGGCGGATAATACGGGTAAGCGCTTCGCCATCGTGCTCGATGGTAAGATCATCTCGGCACCGCGTATCAATGAACCTATCCGAGGCGGTTCTGGCCAGATCAGCGGCAACTTCACCGAGGCCAGCGCCAATGAGTTGGCGGTCCTGCTTCGCGCCGGTGCCTTGCCTGCGCCTTTGAAGGTTGAAGAACAGCGCACGGTTGGTGCTGAACTGGGGGCCGACGCCGTGCAGGCGGGTCAGTTCTCGACGCTCCTAGGGGCCTCCCTGATCTTCACCTTCATCATCTTGGCCTATGGCCTGTTTGGTGGCTTTGCGGCTGCGGCCTTGGTGGTCAATGGTCTGTTGATCGTGGCCCTGATGAGCGTCACCCAAGCGACACTGACCTTGCCCGGTATTGCGGGCTTGATCTTGACCCTCGCAGTCGCGGTTGACGCTAACGTGCTCATCTATGAGCGCATGCGTGACGAGGTCAGGGCCGGACGAACCCCAATCGCTGCGGCTGAGGCTGGCTATTCCAAGGCCATGACCACCATCATTGACGCCAACGTCACCACAATTCTCGCGGCCCTGATCATGTTCCAGTTCGGATCAGGTCCCGTTCGGGGCTTTGCTTGGACCCTATCGATCGGGGTTATTACCTCGGTCTTTACCTCGGTCCTGATCACGCAGGTTCTGATTGCTTGGTGGTTCCGCGTTGTTCGTCCCAAAAAACTCCCGATTGTATAAGGCGAAGCCTATGTTCTGGCCGTTCATCAAACTGCTTCCAGAAAAGACCAATCTGGATTTCGTCGGCTTCGCGCGTGCCGCAGCCGTTCTTTCCGTCATTGCCGTGTTGGCGACCGCTGTCGGCCTCTATCGGCCCGGGTTGAACTTCGGTATCGACTTCAAGGGCGGAACGGTGCTGGAGCTCAACACCGGTGCAAAGCCCGTCAATCTGGGAACTGTGCGGTCCACGCTGGGCCAACTCAATCTAGGCGATGTGCAGGTTCAGGCCTTTGGCGCACCTAATGACGCCTTGATCCGTTTCCAGACCCCTGAAGGCTCCGATCCGGCCCAGACGGTTGACCGGGTGAAGACTGCCTTGAACACAGCCATCGGTCCGGTGACCTATTCGCGAACGGAAGTGGTGGGACCTAAGGTCTCGGGCGAACTGTTCCGGAACGGGATCATGGCGTTGGGCGTCGCGATTGGCCTGATGCTGCTCTACATCTGGTTCCGCTTCGAACTCCAGTTTGGTTTGGGCGCTGTTGTGGCCCTGTTCCACGACGTGATCTTAACCTTCGGCCTGATCGTGCT
>CALFYB010000437.1 GCA_937952995.1 uncultured Caulobacteraceae bacterium | reverse complement strand
CATAGCGGGCAACAAGCTTGCTGGCCAGATTGACGGCGGCGGGCACGGTGATCTGTTGGCCCAGAACCGCGCGGATCGCCAGTTCGAACCCATCCCATGCTCCCGGCAAGCGCAGTCCGGGTCTGGCCGCGACTAAGGGGGCAAGGGCTGGGTCTTGGGCCAGATGTTGACCGATGGCCTCTGGCTCGGCGGATAGGTCGAACACCCGCCGAAGCCGCGCAATGATGTTGGGCAGGGCGCTCAGATTGGCAAACCGCACGGTCGCCTCGAGCGCGTCGCCCTGTCCCGGCCTGACCGACACTGTGCCCTGTATGCCGTCAAAGCTGATGGTCCGGGCATAGGTGTCGCCCTGCACCGTCTCGATCCCAGCGATGGCCCGAAGCTTGAGAAAGCCGAGCATGGCGGTCCAGTCATAGGGCGGGCGGTATCGCAGTTGCAGGCTGATCTCGCCCTCGCTCCCCGATGACAAATCCTCTTTGCGCGAACGACGCAGGTCGGACGGTGAGCGCTGATAGAGCCCCTGAAAAACTTCATTGAACCGCCGCAGGCTGCCGAAGCCTGCCGCCATGGCGATCTCGGTCATGGGCAGATGGGTCTCGTGGATCAGTTGCTTGGCCAGCAAGACACGGCGGGTCTGGGCCACGGCCACGGGACTGGCCCCAAGGTGCTGGCGAAACAGACGACGAAGCTGGCGCTCGCCCACGCCTACCCGATTGGCCAGCGTCTCAAGATCATCGCGGTCCAGCGCCCCAAGCTCGATCAGGGCAAGCGCCCGAGACACGGTGTTGGAGGACCCGCGCCACGCCCCAAGGTCGGGGGCAGTCTCTGGACGACAGCGCAGACAGGGCCGAAATCCGGCCTCTTGAGCGGCTGCGGCGGTCTGGACAAAGATAATGTTCTCGGGCTTTGGCGTGCGCGCGGGACAGATCGGACGGCAATAGATGCCCGTGGTCTTGACGCAGACGAACAGCCGCCCATCGAACCGTGGGTCGCGGATCAGCAGGGCTCTGTACTGGGCATCATGATCAAGAGACATGGCCTTTTATGGCGCTAGGCCGGGCCAAAGTCTCGCGGTTTTCGGACTCCCAAGCGACGGCTAGCGGGCCAAGCCCCCTGAGCCAGAACCGCGAACCTCTGCCCTATGTTATTTTGCGCACCTATTGCGGTTGTCGGCACAGCGAAAACGCGCAAGGTTGCCGACCGAAACTTTCATAAACTTTCTGGGAGATGCGTCATGAGTGAAGATCACAAGGGTACCGGCCTGCAGCTGCGGTCGCTGGTCAAGAGCAGCGGTGAGTTGGAGCTGTCGTTGGCGCGGGTCGAGATCCCAACGCCTAAGGACGATCAGATCGTTGTGCGTATCGAGGCCTCTCCGATCAATCCATCGGACCTTGGCCTGTTGCTGGGTGCGGCGGATATGTCGACCGCTAAGGCCTCGGGCACGGCGGAACATCCCGTTGTCACCGCCTCCATCCCCCCCGCCTTGATGCGGGCCATGGCCGGACGGCTGGACGATTCCATGCCGGTCGGTAACGAAGGCGCGGGCGTCGTGGTGGCGGCTGGATCATCGCCTGAAGCGCAGGCCTTGCTGGGCAAGACGGTCGCGGTTCTCGGCGGCGCTATGTACGCGCAATATCGCTGCGTTCGCGTGGCCGATGCCCTGCCTTTGCCAGAGGGCACAACGCCGATGGAAGGGGCCTCTTGCTTCGTCAATCCGCTGACGGCTTTGGGTATGGTCGAGACCATGCGCCGCGAAGGTCACACCGCGCTGGTCCATACGGCAGCAGCCTCGAACCTTGGCCAGATGCTGAACAAGATCTGCATCGCTGACGGTGTTAAGTTGGTCAACATCGTCCGTAGTGCCGAGCAGGCCGAGCTTCTTCGCGGCATTGGCGCGAAATATGTCGTCGATTCCACCGCCCCGACCTTCATGGAAGACCTGACCAAGGCCTTGGCCGAGACCGGTGCTACCATTGCCTTCGACGCCATTGGCGGCGGCAAGCTGGCCGGTCAGATCCTCACCTGCATGGAAGCGGCGATCAACCAGACCGCCAAAGAATATAGCCGTTATGGCTCGTCGGTTCACAAGCAGGTCTACATCTACGGCGGCCTCGATGTGCGTCCCACCGAGTTCGGACGTGGCTTTGGCATGTTCTGGGGCGTCGGCGGTTGGCTCTTGACCCCATTCCTCATCAAGATCGGTGCGGAAGCCGCGCAAAAGCTGCGTCTGCGCGTGGCGTCGGAGCTCAAGACCACCTTTGCCAGCCACTACACCAAGGTGATCTCGCTGCAAGAGACCCTCAGCCTCGATGCGATCAGCGCCTACAATCGCCGCGCGACCGGTGAGAAGTACCTGATCAATCCGAGCCTCTAGGGGGTCACTTAAGCCCTTTCCCCCCTTGAGGGGGAGAGGGTTGGGAGTGGGGGGGCACGCTCTCCCATTCCTCATCCTGTGCTCGTCGCAGGACGAGGATGTCCCACGAATGATCCGGC
>CALFYB010000436.1 GCA_937952995.1 uncultured Caulobacteraceae bacterium | reverse complement strand
ATGGCTGTGATGGGGCATTCCTAAAGGATATCTGCGCGCACTGGACCGATGGCTATGACTGGCGGGCGGCGGTCGCGGAATTGAACCGCTATCCGCAGTTCACAGCGCGGGTCGAGGATTTCGACATCCACTTCATCCACGTCGTCGGCGAGGCGGGCGGCAAGCGGCCCCTGCTGCTGACCCACGGCTGGCCCGGTTCGCACTATGAGTTCTGGGACTCCATCGAAAAGCTCGCCTTCCCCAGCCGTTTCGGCGGCAAGGCCGAGGATGCCTTCGATCTGGTCATTCCCTCCCTGCCCGGCTTTGGCTTTTCGTCCAAGCCGCAGCGGCCCATCGGTCAACGCGCAACGGCGCGGCTGTTCAACAGCCTGATGACCCAGACCCTCGGCTATCAGACCTATCTGGCTCAGGGCGGCGACTGGGGCGGGTTGGTGACCTCTTGGCTAGGCTTTGACCATGGCTCAAGTGTCAAGGCTATCCACTTGAACATGATGAGCTTTCGTCCCCATGACGGACCAAAGTCTGAGGCCGAAGTGGCGTGGCTGACCCGCACCGGCGCGGCGATGCAGCAACTCGGCGCCTACTTCCTCCTGCAGGCCTCCAAGCCCCAGTCCATCGCGTGGATGGCGGCGGGCAACCCTGTCGGGCAGGCCGCGTGGATCTTAGAGCGGTTCTATGACTGGTCGGACCTGCGCACCAAATCACTGATCGGGGCCTACACCAAGGACCAGCTTCTGACCAACATCATGATCTATGTGATGACCGGCTCCTTCACCACCGGGGCCTGGTACTATCGCGGCCTGATGGAGGAAGGCGGCGTGCAGCTGACCGAGGGCCAGCGCTGCGAAACCCCCACCGCCTTTGCCAACTTCCCCGGTGAGGCGCTCTATGCCGCCCCGCCGCGCAGCTGGGCCGAGCGTGGCTACAACATCACCCGCTGGACGGATATGGCCACGGGCGGTCACTTCGCCGCTATGGAGGAACCAGACCTGTTCGTTGCGGACCTGCGCGACTGGGCCGCCTCAGCTTGACCCCGCGCTTTGACTTTGCCTCGGACAATACCGCAGGCATGGCACCCGAAGCGCTGGATGCCCTGATCGCCGCCAATCAAGGCACGGCCAGCGGCTATGGCAGCGATGACCTGTCGCGTCAGGCGGCGGACGCCGTGCGCGCCTTTCTGGATGCCGACGCCGAGGTGCGATTCGTCGCCTCGGGCACGGCGGCCAATGCGGTGGCCTTGGCCATGCTGTGCCGCCCGTTCGAAGCGGTGCTAGCCCATGAGCACGCCCATGTGACGGTGGACGAGACCGGAGCCCCCGGCTTTTTCAGTGGCGGCGCGGGGATCATCCCCCTGCCCGGCCCCTCGGCCAAGATCGACCCGCAGGCCTTGGCGGAACGGCTCGGCGCGGGTGACAGCCCTCACCACCAGTCGCCCGCCGCTCTCAGCCTGACCAACAGCACCGAATATGGCACGGTCTACAGCGCCAATGAGGTCCGCGCCCTCACCGCTCTGGCTAAGGCCAAGGGCGTGGGCGTGCATCTGGACGGCGCGCGTCTGGCCAATGCGGTGGCCAGCGGCTTTGATCCCAAGGCCATTGCCGGACTGGGCGTCGATGTTCTGGTGCTAGGCGGGACCAAGGCGGGTATGTCCCCGACCGAGGCGCTGGTGGTGTTCGACAGGGGATTAGCGCGGCGTCTGGATGGACGGCTCAAACAGGCGGGGCAACTGCCGTCCAAGGGCCGCTTCTATGCCGCTCCGTGGATTGGGATGCTGGATAGCGGTGCTTTCGTGACCCGCGCGGCCCATGCCAATGCGATGGCCCATAGGCTGGCGGCGCTGATGCCCTTTAAAATCGTCCATCCGGTTCAGGCCAACGGCCTATTTGTCGAGATGAGCGACGAGCAGCACGCGGCCTTGGTCGCCCAAGGCCTGCAGGTCTACCGCGTCGCCGACGGCAGCGTCCGTTTCATGTGCAGTTGGGCCACCACGCCAGAGGCTGTCGATGCTCTGGGCGTGATGTTGCGCGAGGTGGCCTAGGCCACCTTCACCCGTGCGGAGCTTTCGGGCAGGTCTTGGCCGAAAGCGCGCTGGAAGAACTCGGCCACGGTGGCCCGTTCCAGTTCGTCGCACTTGTTCAAGAAGGTCAGGCGGAAGGCCAAGGCCACGTCGCCGCCGAAAATCTCGGTGTTCTGCGCCCAGGTGATCACCGTGCGCGGGCTCATGACCGTGGAGATGTCCCCGTTCATAAAGGCGTTGCGGCTCATGTCGGCGACCCGGACCATGGCCGAGATCAGGCGGCGGCCTTCGGTGGTGTCATAGGACGGCGACTTGGCGATGACGATGTCGGCTTCGACGTCGTGCGGCAGATAGTTCAAGGTCGTGACGATTGACCAGCGGTCCATCTGGCCCTGATTGATCTGCTGCGTACCGTGATAGAGGCCGGTCGTGTCGCCCAGACCAATGGTGTTGGTCGTCGAGAACAGACGGAAGAACGGGTTCGGCGTAATGACCCGGTTCTGGTCGAGCAGGGTCAGCTTGCCCTGAAGCTCGAGCACGCGCTGGATCACGAACATCACGTCCGGACGGCCTGCATCATATTCGTCGAACACCAGCGCGATGGGCCGTTGCAGGGCCCAAGGCAGCATGCCTTCGCGGAATTCGGTGATCTGCTTGCCGTCTTTCAGGACGATGGCGTCCTTACCGACCAGATCGATACGGCTGATGTGGCTGTCAAGATTGACCCGGACCAGCGGCCAGTTCAGGCGCGCGGCGACCTGCTCGATGTGCGTCGACTTGCCCGTGCCGTGATAGCCCTGCACCATGACGCGGCGGTCAAAGGCAAAGCCCGCGCAGATGGCCAAGGTCGTCTGCAGATCGAACTTATAGGTCGGATCAACCGCAGGCACATGGCTGTCTGGCGTCGAGAAGGCGGGCACCATCATGTCGCTGTCGACACCAAAGGTGTCGCGGACGGAAACCATCCGATCAGGCTTGGCAAGCAACAGGGCGTCGGCGGCGGGTTGGGTCGAGTTTGTCATGCTTACTCAGTTATCGCGTTATCAGCGTTTAGCAAACCGGGGAGAGGCAAAAAACTGATGTTGAGTGCAAGTTTGCGACGTCGGCGCTCCCCCTCACCCAACCCTCTCCCCCAAGGGGGCGAGGGCGAGAACCGATAAGCCCTCTCCCTGTGGGAGAGGGTTGGGTGAGGGCCTTGTTTAACGAAAGAACCCCCTACCCCGGCTTCGCCGGTACTTCCCCCATAGGGGGAAGATTTAAAGACCTAAGATCTTCCCCCTATGGGGGAAGTGGCGCGCAGCGACGTAGGGGGTCTTGTTTAAGGCTTAGCCACCAGCCCCTGCAGCCACGTCACCACCTGACTTTGCAGCGCGATGCGGCGGTCGGACCAGCTATGGTCGGTGGCCCCATGAACCACCGAGACCCTATTGCCGCCCTCGGCCTTGATGGCCGCCGTCAAAGCATCGGACTGCCCGGCCAAGCCATCGTCAGAGGTCATGACCAAAAGCTTGGTCTCTTTCAGCCCCGGCGCGGCCTTGGCAAAGGTCCATTGCGCACCGTTGGCGATCAGTTCGTCAGCCATAGAGTCCGGCGTCACATCGGCCAAGCTTTCCATGTCTGCGGCCATTTCCTTGACGAGGAACGGTCGGGGCAGGCCGCCAATGGTGCCCATGTCTCCGGCCGAGATCATCACCGCGCCCAGCAGTCCATGATCGCGCGAGGCGGTGTGGGCCACCACCCAACCGCCCATGCTGTGGCCCGCAATAACGATGCGGCTAGGGTCCATATTCAACGCCTTGGCATTGGCTGGATCGCGGACGAAGGCCAGAACGGCGGCGGCATCTTCCAGATTGTGCGCAAAGCGATAGGAGCCCGGACTGCCCCACGAACCGCGATAGTTCACCGCAAGGGCGGTCCAGCCTGCCCGACGCACCGACTGCACCAGATCAAGGTTCTTCTCATTGCCCGGCAGACCATGGAAGAACACGAAAACAGGATGGGGTCCCGGCCCAGAGGCGACATAGGCAATGCCGTTGATCTTGACCCCGCCGGTCGGCACGTGAACGACCTCAAGCCGCGCCGGGAACTTGGCATCAGGGGCAGGATCGCTGATCACAGCGGCGGGTATGGCCTGCGCCACCGCCGCTAAGGGTTGGGCGAAGGCCAACAGGGCGGCCACAGCAAGGACGGATCGGCGCATCGGTGGCTCCCGCAGGTAAAGGAACAGCCGCCGCTCGCCTATCAGGCCAGTCCGGCAGCCTTCAGGGTCTTATAGGCCTTGATCACGCGCTGCAGCTTGCCCTCGGCCCCACGGTCACCACCGTTGAGATCAGGGTGGAAGCGGCGCAGAAGCTCGGTGTAGCGCGCGCGAATGGCAGCAGGCTCGGCAGCTGCATCCATATCCAGATCGGACAGAGCCGAACGCTCGATCTTGCCCAGCTTGCGCTGGTGCGCGACCTGCTCGGCCTCTTGCGCGGCCTTGCGCTCGGAGGCGCTGAACACGCCCAAGGGATCACTGAAATCAGCCGGTCCGGACGCCTTGATCTTGGCGGCCGCCTCTCGGCTATTGCGCGAGGCCTTAAACGACCAGGTCGGGCGACCGCCGGTAAAGCGATCCTCCTGCGCCTTGCGCACATCGGCCTCGGTCATGCCCGCGAAGAAGTCCCAGTTCTTATTGTACTCGCCGGCATGGCGCACACAGAACCAGTAATGGTCATTCAGCATGTCGCGCGACTTGGGTGCCTTGGTCTGGCCCGCCACGATGCAGCCCGGCCAGTCGCACTTCTTCTCACCTGGCTTCAGGTGATTGACGTCGTTCTCCCGCTCCTTTTCCCCCTCTTTCGGAGGGCGGACACGGATATCGCGGAATTTCGGCTTGTATTCAAACTCTCGGCTCATGAAGTGGATTATGCTTCTGAAAGATTGTCATTCAAGGATTGACGAGCGGAATAATGCATCGCGGCGAAAAGGATCTGTTGATGGGTACGGTTGCAGCACGGATGAAAGCTAAGCTTGAATCTAGATTTTCACCTGAATTGCTTGAAATAGTTGACGATTCAGACAAACACAAGGGGCACTCAGGATCGTCAGAGGCTGGGGAAACCCATTTTTCAGTTACGATTATATCCAGCGCTTTTTTGGGGGTGAACCGAGTCGGTCGGCAAAGATTGGTCATGAATGCGCTCAGCGACGAGCTTGCAGGGCCGGTTCACGCCCTCTCAATCAAGGCAACCGCTCCGGGCGAGGCATGATTCACCGTCCCCAAAGCCCCCTAGCCCTCTTCGGCGGCGGCTAGGCGGGCACTGATCCGCAGGGCCGTGATCTGATTGCGCTGGCGCCGCAGGATCTGGAAGCGGTGATGGTAGAAGATGAAGGTCTGGCCCGGTTCAGGAATGGTCTGGGCCTCATGGATGACCAGACCCGCGACCGTGACCCACTCATCGTCCGGCAGGTCCCAGTCCATGGCCCGGTTGAGGTCGCGGATGGTGACAGAGCCATCAACATGGATCGAGCCATCGGCCTGTCGGCGCACCCCTTGGACAGCAGCGTCATGCTCGTCCGAAATCTCGCCGACAATCTCTTCGAGAATATCTTCGAGCGTCACCAGACCTTGCAGGGCACCATATTCGTCAACCACCAGCGCAAAGTGACTGCGACGCTTAAGGAAGGCGTTGAGCTGATCCTTCAGGTTGGTCGTGTCGGGGATGAACCAAGGCTCACGGATGATGGCGGCAATGTCGATCTCGTCCACCTTGCCC
>CALFYB010000435.1 GCA_937952995.1 uncultured Caulobacteraceae bacterium | reverse complement strand
CTCTGACCAACCCTTGGAAAAAGCACGATAATATCCCGTTATAGGGCATATCTATCGTGCGTCATTGCGAGGCGTGAAGCGCCGAAGCAACCTAGGGCAACATCCCTTCTGGTTCGTGTCAGCCCTCTGGGTTGCTTCGCTGCGCTCGCAATGACGCGAAGGAAATAAGGCCCTCACCCAACCATTTTCCCGCGTTCCCCGCGAAGGCGGGGATCCAGATGAGGGCCAACTATCGGGCAGAGCCAAGCGCGTCTGGACCCCCGCCTGCGCGGGGGAGGTGGGATGTGTGGCGGAAAATTTACAGATCAAAGATCTTCCCCCTCTGGGGGAAGTACCGGCGTAGCCGGGGTAGGGGGCTGCGGCCCTACGTGTCCGCCACAAAGGCCAGCGACACCGAATTGATGCAGTAGCGCAGGCGCGTTGGTGGCGGGCCGTCGGGGAAGACGTGGCCCTGATGGCTGCCGCAGCGGGCGCAGAGGGTCTCGACCCGGCGCATGCCGTAGCTGTTATCTTCGATCAGTCGCACATGGTCCTTATCGATTGGCGCAAAGAAGCTAGGCCAACCGGTGCCGGACTCAAACTTGGTCTCGGCCCGAAACAGGGGCAGGGCGCACAGGCGGCAGCAATAGGTCCCCGGCTTTTTCTGGTTCAGCAGACCACCGCAAAATGGCGCTTCGGTCCCATGATGAAGCAGCACTTCGCGCTCTTCTTGACTGAGATCAGCCTCCAGACGGGCGCGCTCTTCGGCGCTGGGCGGGGTCAGGTCGTGGCCAAGGGCTGAGGTGGCGATGGACTGGGTCATGCGAGTCTCCGAAGGTCGGTTCACAAGCCAATATAGCGTGCCATTGGAAAAAGTCGCGTGGTCAGACCTTGCGTCAACCAAGGCCAAGCCTGCAAATCACGGAATATTTTGCCTCCAGACGTAAAATATCAACGCTAGAGATTTGCATTGCGGCTCTGACGTCGCTAACCCCTGATCCGTTAAACAGTTCTGTGACGAGACAGGGGCCTCGATGTTCTCAAAAATCTTGATCGCCAACCGAGGCGAGATCGCCGTCCGCATCATTAAGACCGCGCGGCGCATGGGCATCAAAACGGTGGTCGTCTATTCCGAAGCCGATGCGGATAGCTTGGCCGTCGAGATGGCCGACGAGACCGTGTTCATCGGACCGGCTCCAGCGTCGGAGTCCTACCTGATGGCTGACAAGATCATCGCGGCCTGTAAGCAGACCGGCGCACAGGCTGTGCACCCCGGTTTTGGCTTCCTGTCCGAAAAGGCGGAGTTCGCTCAGCGCTGTAAGGACGAGGGCATTGTGTTCATTGGTCCGAACGCTGGGGCCATCTCGGCCATGGGCGACAAGATCGAGAGCAAGAAGTTCGCGGCCGCCGCCAACGTCTCCTGCGTGCCTGGCCATATCGGCGAAATCGACGACACAGCCCACGCGGTCCAGATCTCAGAAGAGATTGGCTATCCGGTGATGATCAAGGCCAGCGCCGGCGGCGGTGGTAAGGGCATCCGGGTGGCTATGAACCGCAAGGACGTCGAAGAGGGCTTCCCCGCGGTGCGCGCAGAGGCCAAGGGTGCCTTCGGTGACGACCGTATCTTCATCGAAAAGTTCATCACCAGCCCGCGCCATATCGAAATTCAGGTGCTGGGCGACAAGCACGGCAATGTGGTCCACCTGTTCGAGCGCGAATGTTCGATCCAGCGCCGCAATCAAAAGGTCATCGAAGAGGCCCCGTCGCCTTTGCTTGACCCTGAAACCCGCGCCGCCATGGGTGCGCAGGCCGTCGCTCTGGCCAACGCTGTCGGCTATGACAGCGCCGGAACCGTCGAGTTTGTGGCCGGTCAGGACAAGAGCTTCTACTTCCTTGAAATGAACACCCGCCTTCAGGTCGAGCATCCAGTGACGGAACTGATCACCGGCCTTGATCTGGTCGAGCAGATGATCCGCGTGGCCTACGGTGAGGCGCTGGCCTTCAAGCAGGAAGACCTCAAGATCAACGGCTGGGCCATTGAGAGCCGCATCTATGCGGAAGATCCCTATCGCAAGTTCCTGCCCTCGATCGGGCGCCTAGTGCGTTACGACCCGCCTGCCGAAGGCGAGCATGGATCGTCGCATCTGGGGGCCTATACGGTCCGCAATGACGGCGGTGTGCGCGAGGGTGATGAGATCTCGATGTATTACGACCCGATGATCTCCAAGCTCTGCACCTGGGCACCGACCCGCGAAGCGGCAGTCGCGGGCATGGGCCGGGCGCTGGAAGACTTCCACATTGAGGGCCTAGGCCAGAACATCCCCTTCTTGGCCGCCGTGATGGATCAGGACCGTTTCAAGTCCGGTGCCCTCGCCACCAACTACATCACCGATGAATTCCCAGAGGGCTTTAACGGCACGGTGCCAACGGACTTCCAGACCGATGTGATGACGGCGGTCGCCTCGTCCATGCACCGCGTCATGGCCGCTCGCGCCCGCACCATCGGCAATGGTTTGGCCCAGCGCGGCGTGCGCGAGGACTGGATTGTCTTTGTCGGCAAGCAAGAGCGTGCAGTCACCCTCGTCGACGGTACCGCCGGTCTGGACGTTGTCCTTTCTGACGAAGGCCGGACCCTGTCCTTGACCGAGATTGATTGGCGTCCTGGCAAGCCGACCTACAAGGGCCTGCTCAACGGCCGCGCCTTCACGGTCGCCGTCTTGCCCGCCGCTGAGGGCTTCACCATCCGTCACCGCGCCGCCAAGGCCCAGGTGGTGGTCCTGACGCCCCATTCGGCAGAACTGCACAAGCGCCTTCCCGCCAAGCAGGCGGCTGATACCTCCAAGCTGATCATCTCTCCGATGCCAGGCCTTGTGGTCTCGATCGAGGTCGCTCTTGGCCAAGAGGTCAAGGAAGGCGAGATCGTCTGCATCATCGAAGCGATGAAGATGCAGAACATCATCCGTGCGGAACGTGACGGCGTCGTCAAGGAAGTCGGTGCCAAGGCCGGTGACAGTGTCGCCGCTGACGAGATCCTCGTCGAATTTGCTTAACCCAGTTCGTCCTCGTCCCTAGATCGACTAGGGGCGAGGGCGCGCTTAAGCGGCTGGGGTCGCCAAGGCCTGATCAATCGCCAAAACCAGCCGTTCGGGCGATTCCGCGCCCGACGCTGCAACCTTGCCATCGAAAATCGTGAAGGGAACGCCGGTGATGCCGGCGCGAACGGCGATGCCGTGCTCGTTGGCGATCACGTCGCGGTCGGTGTCTTCCGATAGCATCTTCAGCACGGCCATCCGCTCAAGACCGGCCTTGTCGGCAATGTCGGCCAAAACCTCTGGGTCGCCGATGTCGCGCAGGTCGGTGAAATAGGCCTTCATGATCCCTTCGATCACGGCGATGTCGCATCCGGCGCGTTGAGCCCAGCGGATAACGCGATGGGCCGCATTGGTATTTGGCGAGATCGGGATGTCCGCGAGGTTCAGAACGACGCCGTCTTCTAAGGCCCCGGCCTGAAGCGCAGCCGTGGCGGCCTTGATCCGCTCGGGATCTTTGAACTTGTTGGCCATATAGGCCTTCCGGTCGACGCCCTGCTCCGGGATCATCGGATCCAACTGGAAAGGGCGCCATAGGACCTGTGCGCGCACATCAGGGCGAAGGGCGAGGGCCTTTTTCAGGCGCTCCCAGCCAAGGTAGCACCAAGGGCAAACGACATCGGCAACGAAGTCGATCTGCATCGGGGCGGAAGGGGCGGGCGGAGTGGGTTGGCTTGAAGCGGTCATGGCCCCAAGGTGACTCAGCTTGACGCAGGACGCAATGCCTTGGCTGCGGCCCGCTCCAAGGCCGATGCGGCGCTCTCGCCGGGCTCCAGTTGTGCCACACCGATATTGAACTCGACGACGAAGGCGGGACGATCTGTGCCCGCGTCAAAGGCCGTGCAGGCAATGACCGCGGCAATCCTCTCAGCCGCCGCTCGGCCTTCATGCAGAGCGGTCGCGGGAAGGGCTAGGGCAAAGACCTCTGGTGCAATTCGGGCAGCGGTGTCCTCGGCGCGGACCAGTCGTCCGATCATCGAGCCAATCTGAGGCAGGGCCCGATCCATCCAGCCTCCCGCCCGGGCTTGATTGACCTCATCGCTGTCCATGACGCGCAGGACACAGATCGACAAGGGCCGCTTGGTCTGTAGGGCGGTTTGGCTGAGGCGCAGCAGGTGGGCGGCAAACAGATCGCGGGTGAATAGCCCGGTTGCCTCATCCATGAGACCTGAGGCGCGGCCCCTGTCTAACGCGGCGCGAATGGCGGTCTGGCGGCGATAGGCACGCGCCAATTCCAAGATCCGTTGCGCCGTGTCGTGCTCGCTTACATCGGGGGGCACCACGTCTGATACGCCACGATTGAAAGCCTCTGTCGTGGTGACGCTATCGTTTGCAGCCGCACAGAGCGTGATGGGGACATGAAACAGCCGGGTATTGCGTCTCATACCGCCCGCGATGGACAGGGCCTCGGTGGCATTAGTGCCGCCCCACATGACCACCGCGTCAAAGTTTTGCTCATGCAGATAGTCGAAGGCAGTATAGGCCGTGAAGGCTCCGACGACCTCGGCCCCCGCCTTTGCCAACAGGTTCGATAGGGCTAAAAACTGAGGCGCAGGCTCGCCAATAGCCAGAATGCGCAACGGCGCGTTCCGATCTAGCGGGCGCTCCAAGCTTTTGCCACGCTCGGCGAAGGTCTTTTGGCGAAGGTCGAATTCTTCATCGGCAATCGCGCTTCGGACCAAGGCCTCAATATGCATGACCGCTTGGGCGGGATGCAGGGGCGGGGCGAGTACCAGATCAAAGGCCGGTGTCTCGAACAGGGTGTCTGGAGCGCCGAGGGCGATAACCGGAAGTTGGCGCGGCGCGACGGCGGCTTTCAAGCGGCGCGCCAAGGCCTCGGCCGGGTCGTCTTGTTCCGAGCCGCGAAGGTCTAGAATCACCGCTGTGATTGGCAGATCGAGCAGCGCTTGTAGGACCTCGGCCTCGTTCGACGTTACCCGCGCAGTCCAGCCCAGCCGCTCTATGCCTTCGGTCAAGGGACCAAGGAGCGGGTTATTTTCGGACATGATCAACACACGAGGCTGAGCCGCCACGATATAACCTTTCGCCTTGACGCCACGGCACTATTCCAGCGCGTGCGTCCTACCGCTACCTTTTAGGCGAAGAGTCGCTAACAGGACCATATCAAAGCCAGCCACCTGAGATAGGGTGGCCAATAAGGTTGGGGAGAAGTTGAACATGCAGACCAAGATGTTGGCGGGTCAAGTTGCGGTCGTCACGGGTGCCTCAAGTGGTTTGGGCGTTCGATTTGCGAAGATCCTTTCGGAGGCGGGAGCCTCGGTCGCCCTGATGGCACGGCGGACGGATCGGCTCGATGCTGTTGTGGAGGAAATCAAGGCAGCCGGTGGTCAGGCTGTAGCGATCACCTTAGACGTCGCCGACGCAGCCGCCATCGGTCCAGCTCTGGATCAGGCCCAGGCCGCGCTCGGCCCAATCTCGATCCTGATCAACAATGCCGGTGTCGCTGGCGAGGGCCGCGCGCTCGATATCTCGATTGAGGACTGGGACGCGACCTTCGCCGTCAATACGCGCGGTGTGTTCTTTGCCGCCCGTGAAGCCGCCGCTCGCATGATCGCCAGCGGTGTGGCCGAGGCGGGTAAGGCGCGGATCGTCAATATTGCCTCTATCGCGGGCATGAACGTCCTACCCGGCGTGCCTGCCTACTGTGCGTCCAAGGCAGCCGTGATTAGCATCACCAAGAGCCTGTC
>CALFYB010000434.1 GCA_937952995.1 uncultured Caulobacteraceae bacterium | reverse complement strand
CAGGTCAAAGCCGGTCAGGTGATTTTCGTGCTCGACCGCGCCAATCCTCAGGCCGATTTCGAACAGTCCCAGGCGATTTTGGCCTCGGCCAAGGCCCGTGTCGAAGGCCTCAAGGCAACGCTTGGCGCGCGGATGGCGGCCCAGACAAGCGCAGACGAGGCTGTAGCCTTTGCCAAGAAGGAACAGGCGCGGGCTCGGTTGCTGGCCAATGACGGCATTGCCTCACGCCAGAACGTTGAGGCCGCAGACCACGCGGTTGATGCGGCTATCTCGGCCCAGGCGAGCGCGCGTCAAGGCGTGGCCATTGCTCTGGCCGATCTTGGCGGGCGTCCTGATATTGCCGTTGACGACCATCCGGCTGTTCGCGAGGCGGCGGCGCGTTTGGAACGCTCCCGCCTAGCCCTGTCCTACACGCAGGTCATCGCCCCCCAATCTGGTATCGTGACCAAGGTCGATCAGATCCAGCGCGGCTCCTTTGTCAGTGTCGGTCAGACCCTTTTCTGGCTCATCGCGGGTGAGCCTTGGATTGATGCCAATTTCAAAGAAAGCCAGATCGCCAAAATGCGGCCGGGTCAAAGCGCTACCGTTCGCTTCGACGCCTATCCGGGTAAGGTTTTTGAGGCGCGGGTCGCGAGCTTCAGCCCCGGAACCGGCGCGGTCTTTTCAGCCCTGCCGCCCCAGAACGCGACGGGAAACTGGGTCAAGGTGGTGCAGCGCATCCCTGTGCGACTGGTCCTGATCAATACCCCTCCGGGCTATCTGATCGGCGCGGGCATGAGCGCAACGGTGAAGGTCGATACCCAATCCGAACCCGCCCCCGCGAAGCCTAAGGTCGCCCCGTGAGCCAAGACCGGCCCATAGCGCGAGGGCCACTCACCCTTTCGGTGATGTTGGCCACGACCATGTATACGCTGGATGGCACGATCGCCAATGTTGCCTTGCCGCACATGCAGGGCAGCCTTTCGGCTGGGCTAGACCAGATCACCTGGGTGCTGACCTCGTTCATCGTGGCGCAGGCCTTGATGACGCCGCTGGTCGGTTGGGTGTCCGAGCGGATTGGCCGAAAAGCCTTGATGGTCGCCTCGATCATCGGGTTTACCCTTGCCTCCCTCGCCTGCGGTCTAGCGCCAAACCTCGCGGCCATGATCACCTTTCGGATCATTCAAGGCATCTGTGGCGCGTCGTTCGTGCCGCTTTCGCAGTCGATCCTGTTCGACATTAACCCGCCCGAACGCCACCCTCAGGCCATGGCCACCTTTGGCGCGGGCGTGGTCCTAGGCCCGGTTCTAGGTCCAGCGCTTGGTGGCTGGATCACCGAACAGTTTGGCTGGCACTGGGTCTTTTTGATTAACCTGCCGGTCGGCATCGTCGCCCTGTTGGGCGTCCTACGCTTCTTGCCAGAACGACGCTCAGATACCCCGAGGCCCTTTGACTTTATGGGTTTTGGGGCGCTGGCCCTGTTCATTACGGCCTTGCAACTAATGCTCGATCGCGGGCCGGGCGAGGGCTGGTTTGAATCTTGGGAAGTGATCATCGAGGCGGCTTTAGCCGTGATCGGGATCTATGTTTTCATCGTCCATACCGTCACCGCTAAGCGGCCGTTCTTTTCTCGCGCCCTGTTGAAGAACTGGAACTTTACAGCGGGCATGGTGCTAAGCCTTGCGACGGGGACGCTGATGTACAGCTCTTTGGCGCTTTTGCCGCCGATGATGCAGAACATCCTTGGCTATCCTGTCATCACGGTGGGTCTTGTCACCATGCCACGCGGTGTGGGGATGCTGGTGAGCATGATGGTGGGTGGAAGGTTCATTGGCCGCATCGATCCGCGCGCGTTCCTTGTGACGGGCTTCATCATGAATGCCTTCGCGATGTGGATGATGTCCATGTCCTCGCCTCAGATGGACGACCTGATCATTATGCAGTCGGGCCTCTTACAGGGTGTTGGGCTTGGGATGATCTTTGTCTCGTCGAATACCTTGGCCTTCGGGACCTTGCCAACAGAGCTTCGGA
>CALFYB010000433.1 GCA_937952995.1 uncultured Caulobacteraceae bacterium | reverse complement strand
GTCCGCCCATGCTGTTGGCGACAGTCCTTACACCATTGCCCACCTGTTGGCAGACAAGGCCGCCGCCCATCCGGACCGGCCCTATATTCTGCAACGCGCGCCGGGACACGGGCCTTGGGGCGGCGTCACCTATGGACAGGCCAAGCAGGCTGCCGATGCGATCGCCCAATGGCTGCTAGATCGCGGCCTGACGGCGCAGGACAGCGTTATGGTCTTGTCTGCTAACTCCGTTGATCACGCCTTGATGATGCTCGGCTGCTACACGGCGGGCATCCCGATTGCCCCGATCAGTCCGGCCTATAGCCTGATCTCCAGCGATCACGGCAAGCTCAAACATTGCTTTGGAACCGTAAAGCCAAAGGTCGTCTTTGCGCAAAATGGCGCACCCTTTGCTGGGGCTGTTGCGACCCTGCGCCAGATCAATCCTGACCTGATCCTTGTCACATCAGACGGCGAAGGCGAGGGCGCGATTGCTTTGGCCACGCTGTTGGCGACCAAGTCGGGACCCGCTGTCACTGCGGCCATGGCGGCCCTAACCCCTGCGACGGTGGTCAAATATCTCTTTACCTCCGGCTCGACCGGTATGCCCAAGGGGGTGCCGCAAACCTTCTCGATGATGACGGCCCTGATCGCGGGTCAAGATGGGCTTCGCAGTGAGCCGCAAGACCCCGACGAAATCCCGCAAGCCTTGGAGTGGATGCCGTGGAGCCACATCTCGGCGGGCAATATCGGCTTTAACGGCACCATGTGGGCCGGTGGGACCTTGCATCTCGATGAGGGCAAACCCATTCCCGGCCTGTTCGAGACGACGATCAAGAACCTCTACGAGGTCTCGCCGTCTGTGTTCGGCTCAGCACCCATTGCCTTCTCGATGCTTGCTGACGCGATGGAGCGCGATCCGGTCCTGCGCCGGTCGTTCTTCAAGAACCTGAAATATATGGGCTATGGCGGCGCGACCCTGTCCAACGACGTCTATGACCGGATGCAGGCCCTCGCCATTGCCGAGACCGGCCAGCGCATTGCCCTAACCACCATGTATGGCGCGACCGAGACCCAAGGCGTCACGGTCGTTCACTGGCCAACAGAGCGGGTGGGCCTTGTGGGGCTGCCCATCCCCGGCATTACCCTCAAACTCACCCCCAGCGGCTCGAAGCTCGAGGTCCGGGTCAAGGGCGCGACCATCACCACGGGCTATCACAATGATCCGGTCAAGACGGCGGAGGCCTTTGACGAAGAGGGCTTCTACAAGCTTGGTGACGCGGCGCGCTTTGTCGATGACAGCGATCCAGCCAAGGGCCTGATCTTTGATGGCCGGGTCACAGAGGACTTTAAGCTCGACAGTGGCACTTGGGTTTCGGTTGGCACCTTGCGGCCTGATCTGGTCGCGGCTTGCAGCCCCTACATCCAAGACGCGGTAATCACCGGGCAGGATAAGCCGTTCATCGGGGCGATGGTCTGGCCGTCTGCAGCAGGCCTTCAGGCCTTGGCATCTGCGCCGGGCGAAGGCACGCCTTTGGACAAGCTGGCCGTCATCCTGTCCGAGCGGATCAAGAGCTTCAACGTTACGGCGGGCGGGTCGTCTCGCCGGATTGCCCGTCTGATCATCCTGACCGAACCGCCATCCATCGACAGCGGCGAGATCACCGACAAGGGCTATGTCAACCAACGCGCCACGATTGAGCGCCGCGCCGATCTGGTGAAGGGCCTGTTCTCCACACCCCCTGCCGATGGGGTCATCTCGCTTTAATCCATCTGAACCCACGACGACGAAGGAACCCACACCATGCTCGATCCCTATTTCAAAGCCATGTTGGATGCAGCCGCCGAAGCCGGTGGGCCGTCACTCGATACCCTAGAACCCGAGGCCGCGCGCGAGGTCTATCGGACGATGAAGTTTGGTGAAGAGCCGCCGATTGGCCCGGTTGAGACCCGTGACTTTACCGTTCCGGGCAAGGCGGGCCCGATCCCTGTTCGTCACTACACCCCCAAGGGTGCCGCCGCTGTGACCCCCGGCATCGTCTTCTTCCATGGCGGCGGGTGGGTCATCGGTGATCTGGAAACCCATGACGATGTTTGCCGCCGCTTGGCCGACCTGACCGGTTACCGGGTCTTGGCTGTGGACTATCGACTGGCCCCTGAAAACCCCTTCCCAGCCTCGCATGACGACTGCCTGTCCGCGACCAACTGGGCCTTTGAGAACGCGGCCTCCATCGGCTTTGACCCAGCGCGTATCGCGACCTGCGGGGATAGTGCGGGCGGCAACCTGTCAGCGGCAATCGCCATCGATCTGCGTGATGCTGGCCGACACAAGCTGGCCATGCAGGTCCTGATGTATCCGGTCACCACCTTCACCGTGACCACCGAGTCGATGGACCGCTTGGCCGAGGGCTTCTTCCTGACCAAGGCGGGGATGCACTATTTCCGCGACGCCCTGTTTGGCGATACGGGCCTCGGTGCGCACCCTCGCGTGTCGGTTCTGGACGTCAAGGACCTGTCGGGTCTGCCAACGGCCTTTGTCTCGACGGCTGGCTATGATCCGCTTAGCGACGAGGGCATTGCCTATGTGAAGGCCCTGACCGCCGCAGGCGTCGAGGTGGATCATCGTCACTATGACGGCTTCATCCACGGCTTCTACAATCTCGCCGCCTTGGCTCCAGCCGTTCTGGGAGCCTATGATGATGTGGTCGGCGCTCTGAAAAAGACGCTCGGCTAAGGCTTCAATCCAACGGTTGGACCACAAAAAAGGCGGCCCGGATTGCTCCGGGCCGCCTCTCTTTTGACCTGTGGCTAAGGCCTAGTACTTGACGCGAAGAGTTGCGCCGTAGGTGCGTGGGGCACCCATGAAGGCGTTCAGCGCGCCGGTTTGCAGCGGCGCATCGAATACCACTTGGTAGTAGTTTTCGTCGGTCAGGTTCTGCGCCCACAACTCGGCCGTCCAACGCTTGTCCTCAGAGCCAACGGCGATGCGGCCGTTGAGCACGGTGAGTGCTGGTTGAACCTTCAACGGGTTCAGATCCGAACCGGTGTTGTAGGAAGAGGTATATTTCGCGCTCAGGCTAGCCCGGGCTTCGAGGCCCGAACCGATCGACCGCTCGTAGCTGGCTGCGAGCGAGCCAGAATAGAGTGGAGCGAAGGAAACGCGGGTGTTTGGCAGACGTGGCGATGCGCCAGTGGGGACAGCAAAGCTGCCATACTGGGTTTCGGCATAGGTCAGGCCGCCCTGAACGTTAAGACCATCGACCGGCGTGAACCAGACAAAGTCGGTGTCTAGGCCGCGCGACACCACTTCCGGCACCGAGGTGACGATGAAGCTGACACCGGTGAAGGCATTCAGCTGGAAGTCAGTGAAGTTCTGATGGAACAGCGAGGCATTGAACAGCACTGAGCGATCGAACAGGCTGGACTTGGCACCCAGTTCGAAGCTGTCGACAAACTCGCCGCCAAATGAGGTGTTGGAGTTCACCGCATAGAACGGCGCGCTTGGCGTTGGCACGCCTGCTGTGGTCAGACGGGTGCGGGCGCGGTCGAGGTTGAAACCACCCGCCTTGTAGCCGCGGGCGTAGGACGCGTAGGTCATGACGCTTGGCGTGAAGCGGTAAGACGCCTTGACGGTGCCGCTCCATTCGCTTTCGGTACGCGACTGATTGACATCAACCTTGTTGAACGCAGGATCGGTCCAGGGGAAGCAGAGCGAGGCTGCGAAGCAGACGCCGCCTGCACCGCTGTTGCGGTATTGCGAGTTCAGGGTCTTTTCTTCGTTCGTGTAACGAAGGCCCATGGTCACTTCGAGCTTGTCCGACACCGCATAGGCGTTGTTGGTGAACAGCGCGATGCCCTTAGCTTCTTGTGCGTGCTCATCGCTCTGGCCTGTGCCAGCAACATAGAACGATGCGGGCAGTGCAGCGCCGGCCAGCGCGCCGATGAACGACCGATAGCTCGTGCCGAACAACAGGTGGGTGCCGCCATTGAGCTTTTCTTGAGTGGCGAAAGCGCCGACCAGCCAATTGAGCTTATCAGCCTGGCCAGCCAGACGGAT
This sequence comes from uncultured Caulobacteraceae bacterium, assembly GCA_937952995.1. Taxonomy (GTDB): domain Bacteria; phylum Pseudomonadota; class Alphaproteobacteria; order Caulobacterales; family Caulobacteraceae; genus CAISGS01. The sequence continues at coordinate 632 of CALFYB010000433.1, read as the reverse complement.
CTCTTGGCTCAGCTGGTCAAACTCGGTGTAGTTGACCCCGTTATCGGGACGGTACCAGATGTCCGCGCCCGAGAAGTCGGAGTCTTGACCGTTGATCGTCTTCCAGTTCCGCCAAGCGGTGATCGAGGTCAGCTTCGCGCCGCCGAGCCATGGGGTGGCCCAGTTGGCTTCGACGGACAGGCCCTTGTCTTCGATCTTCTGTGTGGTGTTGCGGTTGGAGTAGGTCATCCGCGAGCTAGGATCGACGGGGTTCAAGGTGGTGGCAACGCCGCCGGTCAGCGTGTTGAACAGACCTTGCACGCCAGCCGCGCGGACCACTTGCACGGCAGCGCAGCAGTTCTCGTCACGCTTGGTGAAGTCTGCAATGACGCGGAAGTCCAGATCCGAGGTCGGGGTGGCCAGCAGTTGGCCCCGGACGCTGTAGAAATCTTGGTTGGCGTCTTCGTTGTTGGTGCGAGGGCCATTGACGGTGCGCACGTCATAGAAGCCGTCGCGCTGACGCTTGGCCACGAACAGACGGCCAGCCAACTTGTCAGCGACGAGTGGGCCGGTGACAGAGGCCGAACCACCGATGGTGCCGTAGTTGCCCACGGTCAGTTCACCGTTTGCACCGAAGTTGAACTTAGGCGCGG
>CALFYB010000432.1 GCA_937952995.1 uncultured Caulobacteraceae bacterium | reverse complement strand
CTTGGCCCTGCTCGCCTACACTAAAGAGGGTTTGCCCGGCCATCACCGCTGCGGCGGCAAAGAGGTCAAAAGCGTCACTGTCGGCATTCAGAACCGCCGTTCCACCGCGCGGCAATAGGGCTTCGAACAGGCGCAGCTTGGCCCGGCCGTAGCTGACCATATCGCCATGATAGTCCAGATGGTCTTGGGTCAGGTTCAAGAACCCAGCGGCCTTGAGCTGAACCCCATCCAACCGGCGCTGATCGATGCCGTGGGACGAGGCCTCAAGGGCCATATGGGTGACGCCCATGGCTGCGACCTTGGCCATCAGTTCAGCCACATCGGCGGCGTCGGGCGTGGTGAGACCGGGCGGTGTGATCTGCTGATCGCCAGTGAAGGGATCGCTGATGGTGACGCCAAGCGTGCCCATGCTGGCCGAACGATGGCCGAGCCGCTGGAATATCTGACGGCAGAAGGTGGCGACCGAGGTCTTGCCATTGGTGCCGGTCACAGCCACGCAGACCGCTGGCTGCTCGCCCCAGAACGCACTTGCTGCGAGGGCATAGGCGCGGCGAACATCCTCGCACGCGACCACGGGAACGGTGACGCCTTGAAGGCTTGACGGCGCAAGAACGGCCGCCGCGCCTGCACTGATCGCCGCCGGAATAAAGCTCGCCCCATCGATCTTGGTGCCTGGCAAGGCGGCGAACAGAACGCCGGGCCCGACCTTTCGGCTATCGGCAGTAACGCCGGTGATCAAAGGATCATCGGCGAGCGATTGTTTCACGATCTGCGACAGCCGTAGCGCCATTAGCGCTCTCCGCCGTTCAGGCGCTCCGGGGTCAAAGTCGGCGCATCCGCAACCGTTTCCATACGGCGCACACCGAGATAGGGCGCGATCCGCTCGGCGACACGTCCCATAGCGGGGGCTGCAGCCCACCCACCCGTCGCGAAACCGAAGCTTTCCTTGTTGCCCTTAGGCTCATCGACAAGGATCAGAACGAAGTAGCGGTCCGCGTTCAGTGGCCCGTCGGTCGGGAAGACACCCGCAAAGCTCGAGACCAGTTTGGACCGGTCATACCGACCGCCAACGACCTTTTCCGCTGATCCCGTTTTGCCGCCGACACGAAGACCCGGTGCGGCTCGATCTGCGCTGGCACCCGTACCGTGGGTCGCATTCAAGCGCATCAGATCGAGCATGGAGCGCGAGGTAGACTCTGCAATGACCCGCTTACCCGTCGGCACGGTTCCAGGCTCGACCTTACGGATCGTCAAGGGCACGAGAGTGCCACCATTGAGGATTGCCCCCATTCCGGAAGCCACCGCGATGGGACTGACCGACATAGCGTGGCCAAACGAGGCGGAAGCGACGATGTTTTCGCTCCACCTGCGCGGCAAGATGGGGTGGGTCGTCTCCGACAGCTCGATCTTGGCGGGCGCGAACAGGCCGAAGGACTGGAAATAACGCTCCATCGTCGGCCCACCAATCGATAGGGCGAGCTTCGCCGTGCCGATGTTGGAGGAATGGAGGAAGATGTCAGACAGGGTCATGACCCGCTTTTCAGCGTGATAGTCATGGATGGTCTGCCCGGCCACCGTGATCGGTGTGCTGGCGTCAAAGGTCGTATTGAGGGTCACCCGCCCCGTATCAAGTCCCATCGCAAGCGTGAAGACCTTGAAAATCGAGCCCATCTCGAACACGGAAGCCGCCGCGCGATTGAGCAGATTGTTGGGCGGCGTTAAGCCCGGCGTGTTGGGGTTGAAGTCTGGATAGCTGGCAAGGGCGAGGATCTCGCCTGTCCGAACATTGGTAACGATACCAACCGCACCAGTGGCTTGGAAACTTACTGCATTCTTTTGCAATTCATCTTCTAAGGCGGTCTGCACCCTTAAATCGATCGACAGAGGAACCGCCTGACCCGGCGTGGCTGCTGACTTGCGCACAGCGTCATCCAAGGCGAGCTCAGCCCCCGCAATTCCCGCCCCGCCACGGTCCGAGAAGCCAATGATGTGCGCGGCCGTAGCGCCCAACGGATAGACGCGTCGGCTTTCTTCTTCGAAAATTACACCGGGAAGGCCAAGGTCATGAACCACCGCCCTCTGCTCCGGGGTAAGGCCTCCGACTAAATATTCACGCCGGTCACTGTGCAACGCCTTGTCCAGCCGCTCTCGCGCGAGCCCCGGGATCGCCGACATGAGGGCCGTGCGCGTCTCCGAAATATCCCAGATCTCGCGGCTGTCGACATAGAGGCCATAGTGCGGCAGGTCGACGGCCAAGAGCTGGCCATTACGATCGACCAGATCGGCGCGCGCACCCGACGGCGCGGCCAATATTCCAGTATTTTTGCCGGCATCCGAGAATAGCGCCGAGTGGGTAGCCCCTACCGCGAGGGTCAGAAAACCTGCGGTAAACATCGCCAGAACAAACAGAATTCGGATGCGGGCATCGTCCTGCAAGCGCCCCGAAGCGGTCGCCCGCTCATAGGCGTGCTCTAAGCTCCAAAGACGCGCCGACAACCAACGCCAAGCTGGAGGCAGACGATAGGTGTTCAGTTCATCGGGCCTCAATGCCTTGCCTCCGCAACAGGTGTCGGCAAGGCCGGTGTCGCGCCAGTCGAGGGCACCACTGCCTCGGTAGCATCGTCCTCAACCGGCAAGGCCACAGACGTACCCGTAGGCGCAGGCAGCGGGGCCTTCAGCGCGACAAGGCCCAAGGTTTCGACCGTAGCCTCATTCTTGGGCGAGGTCGGCCCCATGCCCAGATAGGCCACAGCCAATCTTTCGATCCGCTCGGGCTGCTCGAGATGGGCGACTTCAGCGCGCAGCAGACGAAGGCGTGTTTGCTCAACAAGGATCTCTCGTTCGATCCGGGCAATATGGGCGCGGTCACGACCGGCACCCGCCTTGACCATGTAGACGCCTAGGGCCAGCACGATGAAAAATGCCAGGCCGCCCAGCTCAACCACCCGAAAGCCGCGGAACCGCCGAGTAAAGAGGTCAGACATCATCATGTCCGTGCACCCCAAGCCGGAGCCGCCGTTCTGACACCGGCGCGTAACTTGGCCGAACGGGCGCGGGGATTGACCGCAAGTTCTGCGTCCGATGGGCCGCGAGCGCCGTTGAAGATTAGGTCAAAGGTCGGTGCAGCGGCGCGCTGCACAGGCGGTGCATGACGCGACCCAGACGGCAAACGGCCAGCCCGCTCGGTGAAGAACGCCTTGACGATCCGATCTTCCAAAGAATGGAAGGTCACCACCGCCAAACGTCCGCCCTCGATCAGGACCTGCTCTGCTGCCTCTAGGCCTGCTTCCAATTCCGCCAACTCTTCGTTCACAACGATGCGTAAAGCTTGGAATACGCGAGTCGCGGGATGTATCGGTGCACCTTTTCGTCCGCCAACCGCTCTTTCGACCGTTTGTGCCAGATCCAAGGTGCTCGTGAATGGCGTTTCGGCCCGCCGTCGCACCAAAAAGGCCGCGATCCGGCGCGCTGCACGCTCCTCGCCATAGACCCAAAACATCCGCGACAGATCTGAGGGCTCGGTGTCATTGACGATATCAGCGGCTGTGCGCCCATGAGCGCCCATGCGCATATCGAGCGGTCCGTCGCGCATGAACGAGAACCCACGCTCGGGCTCGTCGATCTGCATGGAGGAGACGCCGATGTCGAGGGCCACGCCATCGCAGTGCGAACGCCCCTGCCCGTTCAAGGCCTCGGCCATCTGCGAGAAGCGCGTTTCGATTAGGGTGAAATGCCCTGTCGCCTTGAGGGGCTCGGCAAACTTGGCTGCGGTCGGGTCTCGATCCAAGGCGATCACATCGGCACCAGCGGCCAACAGGGCACGGCTATAGCCGCCCGCGCCAAACGTACCATCGATAATCAGTTTGCCCGCCGCTGGCTCCAGCGCGTCAAGGACCTCGCCCATCAGAACGGGAATGTGAGGCGCGACGTCGCTCATGATCCAGACCCGCGAAAGGTCTGCTGGGGAGCCCGCTGTTGGGTGCGCAACGCTGACAGACCTTCGCGCGCAGCTTCGCGCTGGGCGATCCTGTGGGCTTGGAACGCGTCGCGCGACCAGATCTGGAACCGGTCGCCCAGCCCGACGATGGACACCCAATCGCTCAGACCCAGCATGTCGCAGAAGCTTTCGGGCAAGGTGATGCGGCCAGCGGTATCAAAGGACAGGGGGCGCATCTCGCCAAGAACCGAGGTCTCAAGGGCCAGCCGCAAGGGATCGCCGAAATCCAGCTCGGTCATAATCTTGGAATAGCGGTCCAAAAGGGCTGGACCACCAGCCTCCAAACAGTCCGCTTCAAAGGCAGGGAAACAATAGACGCCATCAAAACCTGCTGAGGCAGGGACGATCGCCGACGGAACAGATTGCGCGAAGGCACGGAATTCCTGCGGCACCACAATGCGCCGCTTTGAGTCCAGCTGTTTCTCAAAGGTCGAGAGAAACACCCCGCCTGCCCCTCATTCACGAGCGCCGCCAGCTTGACGACGAAACTGGGTTAACACGGGATGAATTGGGATACAATGACACTCAAAGACATTTGATCGGAATTTTAGGGGTTTATGGGGCTTCGGCAGGCTCAGAATCGGAAACACCCGCGAACATCTTCTGAGGTCCGAGCCAGTCCCCTAGGTTGCTTCGCTGCGCTCGCAATGACGCGGGAAAAAAGAGAGCG
>CALFYB010000431.1 GCA_937952995.1 uncultured Caulobacteraceae bacterium | reverse complement strand
CCGAGCGCCCGCGCGGCGTCCCACTGCGCTTTTTCGATGCTGGCCACGCCGCCGCTCGTCAGGGAAAGGCTTCCGCCCTCTTTCGACCCATTGGCCGTGATCTGTCCGGTCAGGCTTAAGGCTCCGTCCGTCTCAAGGGTTGCCGTACCCCCTTGATCGGTGCCGTTCAAAGAGATCGTGCCGCCGATCTCCGCCTCGCTAGCCTTGAGGCTAAGATGACCGCCCTGCCCTGTGCGCGACAGGTCCAGACGAGCGCTCTCATCGATCTGGACCCTGCCATCGGCTTCGATATTGAGGTCAGAGGCCGTCAGGGTCACCGTGCCATCGGCATTTTGAACGACCCCGCCAGCCCGGCGCTGATCGCTGATGCGCACGGCATCATTGACCACCTCACGCGCGGCCTTGGCCGACAGGTAGACGGAGCCTCCGCGAGCATCGATGATGCCGCGACTATCGACGAGCGCCGTTGACGTCGCACCCGCCCCGTCGGTCTGAGACTGGCTGACCGCCTCGCCCAACTGGAAACGGATCAGATTGTCTCCGGCCATGTCGAGCGTGAAGGTCTGGGCCCCGCCGATCAGCACGGTGCCGAGATGGGCCTGAATCGTGCCGCTGTTGGAGACATGGGGCGCGACGAAGGCGGCTAGCCCTGCGTCCTTGATCGTTAGGGTGCCTTCATTGACGATCTGGGCATCGGCCTTGCCCATCGCGTCAAAGCCATAGCGGCTGTTCATGAAGTTCGAGTTGGTGATGTCGGCCGTCGAGACGAGCAAACCGGCGACATCGACCTTGGCTTCCTTGCCGAAGACCATGCCGTTGGGATTGATGAAGAACAGTTGGCCATTAGCCTCAAGCCGCCCGAGGATCGAAGAGACCTCAGAGCCGGTGACCCGGTTCAAGGCTATGGCGCTAGCCGAGGGCTGAATGAACTGCGCTGCGCCATCCTTGGCCACGCCAAAGGATCGCCAGTCGATGATCATCTTCTGCGAGGTCTGGTTGACGGTGAGCGACGATGTCCCCTGCCCGGCAATGGTCCCGGTCCCGGCCACGACCGTTCCGCCTGAAGCGCCCCAAGCGCTAGAAACCGACTGGGCACGGACCTGCGTCGTGGTCAGGGTCAAGAGCGCCGTGCCGCACAGCAGCAGATCGCGCCATTGAGCGGCGGGCCGGTTGGATGATCGTTGCATGAAAGATCTCCGTCTCAATGTTTGTAAACGAGGGTGAAGAACCAACGCCCATCTCTAGGCATAGACGGCGCTGGGTTTTCTTGCGGGCGGGCATATTGAACATCGAGGCTTAAGCCCGTGGGGGCCGTCAGCCGAAGGCCTGCTCCGGCGGATGTGGCGATAGCCTCGCGCACCTCGCCATATTCCAGCGGGCCGTTCTGGCCGATGCGCGCTCCATCAGCGAATAGGTAAGGGGCAAGCGTGAAATTCGATAACTGGAAGCGCTTGGACAGTTCGACCGAGGCCTTGACGCAGCTATCGCCGCCCAGACTGCCTGCATCAAAGCCGCGCCCATAGATTGGGCCACCGAAGGAACATTCCGCACTGGACCAGAGGCTAGAACCGCGGGTGACCACCTGCCCGGTCACATCCAGGCTCAGGTCCATGCCCAGCAAGGGCTGATAGCGATAGAGCCGCGCCGTGACATAGGACGCCTGCGCCGACCCATAGGAGCGACTACGAAGGGGATTGTCGCGATCGGTCGCTTGAAGCCCTTTCAGACCCTTGACGTAAGAGAGTTCAAAAAGCGAGCTGGCTCCGAACCGGTCCGCCCAGTCATAGCTCAGCCCCGCCTCGGCCGTGCGCACACGGTCCTTGATAAGGGTGGCTCCGAACAGGTCGCTGGAGCTGTCCAGCGCCGCGAGATCGAAATTGAGATAAAGGCTCTTGGCCCGCGTTCGATAGGCTGGAACCTGCACCCCTAACCTAGCGGTGCGCTCTAGGCCCTGAAACTCTAGCGCAGCTAGGAACCCGTTCGCGGCCTTGGTCTTGGCCTCTGACAGGTTGATTTGGCCCCGCGACAGGCTGTGACCAATCGGCGCGCCATAGCCTACTGAGCGATAGTCATAGGCCCCATCAATGCCACCGCGGCGATAGGACAGTTCCAATCTGTCACCGATCAGGGCCAGAGAATTGGCAGAAACTGACAGGGTCGCTTGCTTGGAGCCAAACTCTCGGCGTAGTCGGTCGTCCGCAGACATTTCGACCTCAAGCGCCTGGGTGTCGATCACCACCAACAGGTCCGCAGCACCGTCTAGGGTCTTGGAAGGTCGGATAATGACCGAGGGTGAGATGCCCTTCAGATCGTCTATTCCGAGGATTGAGCGCTCTAGGTCATAGGTCTGAACCGGACCAGACTGAACGACGCTGCGCAGGCGCTTGCGAACAGATGCTGCGATCCGCGCCTCGCGTGAAACAGACAGTTTCTGTTTAAATTCAATATCGACGTGGTCAATCGAGCCCTCCACGACGGTGAGATGCACAACGCCGTCAATCACGGTTTGCACCGGTAAAATCGCGACCGTCAGAGCATATCCGCGCTCGGCATAGAGGGCAGAGATCCTATCCGCCAAGCCCATCAGCTCGGACAATCGAACCGCCCGACCCGTTAGGGGCCCGGTAAGCGCTTCCTGGTCTTCAAGGCTGAGGTCACGTGATCCGTCGATCTGGACGCGTTCCACCAAAAATGAAGGGTCACCGATTGATGATCCTGGCGGCGTTCGTTCGATTTTAAACGGGGTTCGAACACGACTACGTGGCAGTTCCGGTTTCTGCGCAGGCTGCTCTATCGGACGGATCGACGGTCGCGGCACAATTTGAGCAAAGGCGTGGTTGCTCACACCCAAGACTGCAAGGTTAAAAACACCGACCATGGCAAATAGCTTCGCTATCCGTTTCAATTACAGCGCTCAAACAAGACTCGTTTTGCTATTTGAAATAGTAAAACATAAATAACGATTTATGAACGGTTATTCGGCGCGATTTCGGTCGGTCAGCGCGAAAAGATCAGGGATTTCAATATCCATAACTACGCGGCGATGATGACGCGCGAAATGGACCGGCATAGGTCACCGCAAAATCGCACGATTGGCACTTGCCGGGCACCGCAAAAACAGCGTTTCATCCGGCTATTGGAAACCCTTGAGAAAGATCCCAACTATGAAGAAGATGATCCTCGCGAGCTTGGCTGGTCTGTCGATCGCATTTGCTAGCGGCGCTGCACTGGCGGCTGACAAGCTAACGGTTGAGGCAACCCCAATTGCTGACCTGGCCGCTAAGCCTGAGACCAAGGCAATTCTGGACAAAGACCTTCCCGGCCTCACCGCTCACCCTGCTTTTGAACAGTTCAAGGGCATGACGCTGAAGGCACTTCAGCCCATGAGCGGCGGTAACCTCACCGACGAACAGCTAGCCGCCGTGCAAGCCGATCTGGATGCCTTGGCAAAGAAAGATACGACGTCTCGCTAAGTCTCTTCCAAGGTTGGAATTTTCACTAGCGCGCTAACCGGGGCCCTCGTCACTTTAATCGGTGACGGGGGCCTTTGTGTATGGGCGCATAGGCTCAGCACCCCTCACCAATCTGTTAGGATTGATGCGCAATACATAATATAAGCTAGCCATAAATCGCGCAGAGTTTCAGGGGCAAACGATCATGGACCAAGTTAGCCAACAATCCATTCTCAAGAAATTTGAGATCGAACAGGGCGATATCGACCGCGTGCGAGCGGTTGGGCCCAACCTGATGTTGGCGATCGACGACCATCTCACGTTGTTTTACGATTGGATGGCGAACCACGACGAGTACCAAATATTTTTCGCCAATAATCCCGAACGGTTGAACCGTGTTCGAAACATGCAGGCCGCCTATTGGCGCACATTCTTTGAAGCCAACCTGTCGCCCGCTTGGTTTGAAGAGCGTCGGCATGTCGGTGCCGTCCACGCCCATATTGACCTGCCGAACGACATCTATTTTGCCAGCGTTTCGTTCTCGGCAAAATCGCTCATCGACCGGCTTCGGAAATTCGGGAAATCCGTTAAGGACCTAGACGACACGATAGACTCGATCACCAAGCTTATATTCTTGGATTCCTACGTCGTTATTGACGAAATTGCGCGCATCAACAGAGAAAAGATCGCTGCAGGCAGTAAAGCCTTGCTCGAAATGTCAACGCCCGTAACGCCGATCTGGGAAGGCATTCTGCTGCTACCCCTCTTGGGCATCATCGATTCGGAACGTACCCGCGACATCATGACCAAGACCCTCACCAAAATTGGCGAGACACGGGCAAAGGTCTTTGTCCTCGACATCAGCGGTGTCAGCGCGATGGACACAGCCGTTGCCAATCAGTTGATCAAGATCACCAAGGCGACCCAATTTATGGGCTGCGAAACCATCATTTCAGGGGTTTCTCCAACCATCGCGCAAACCCTCGTCGAGCTTGGCGTCAATATCGGCGACGTTAGAACCACAGCGACCCTGAGGGATTCGTTCGAGCTAGCCCTGCGCGCCGCCGGTATCGGCCTCCAAACCATTGGCTCCTAGGCGAAACTGAACCATTCAAAACACCGAGAAAGACTAAGGTCACATGTCCGACCTAGACCTAAAAGGCGGTTCAGCCAGAACTGTTACCTCCACACGGATCAGCGATTGCTTGATCGTTACCGTGCCCGACGATCTGGGAGGTGCCCAGATGGATATATTGCGTGAAGCAACGCTCAAGGCCATTCACGGCGTTTCAACCCGCGCTGTGATCTTTGAGCTGAGCGGCCTAAGATTTCTCGATAGCGAGGAATTCAGCGGCTTAAAGGCCATCGCTAACATGACCCAGAGGTTGGGTTCGTCGTCGATTTTTGTCGGCTTGCGTCCCGGCATCGTTGCCCATCTGGTCCAAGCGGATGCAGACTTGGGCGGCATCAAAGCCGAACTTGGCTTGAGTGAAGCCTTGCGCTCCCTATCGGTAGGGCTCGACTAGCTATGCCCACAGGCGTCACTCGGACCTTTTCCTATACAGTTCGTGACTATACCGATCTTCGTATCGCCGTGAGCAATGTCCAAAAACTGCCCTTCGTTGCCTGCGCCTCTGACTTGGAACGGTCGATGGTTGGAACGATTGTCTCTGAACTCGGCTCAAACATCATTAAATATGCGACCTACGGCACGATTATAGCGAACCATTATGACGAAGATGGGCTGCAAGGCGTTGAAATTATAGCGAAAGATGATGGGCCTGGGATTAAGAACCTAGACCTCGCCTTGTCCGATAACTTCTCCACCGGTCAGACCCTAGGCTTAGGCTTGCCCGGCGTAAAACGGATGGCTGATCGGTTTTACATTCGATCCACGCCCTCGTCGGGAACGATCATTAGCGCCATAAAGATTTTGAAATCGGCGGGGACGCGCTCAAAACCTATTATCCATGCGCCGCGCGTTTTCAATGACTTAAGCCCCCCCTTCGCGCAACGCTGCGAGATTGGATCCCATTACCGCCCGATGGTTGGGCAGATTAACAGTGGTGACCTGATCGTGATCGCGGAGTCCGATCACCAGTCTCTGATCGTCATTATCGACGTCTCAGGCCACGGAGATCACGCCCACGCGAGCGCGAAAAACATCCAATCCATGATCGAGACCAACAGCACCTTGCAGCCGAAAGAGCTGATGGCCCTGCTGCACACGAACCTTCAAGGGACACTGGGTGCCGCGATCGGGATTGTGAAAATTGATAAACACTCGAACCAATTCAGCTATCTGGCAGTGGGAAATACCGGTGCCAGCCGCGTAAAGGGCAAGAAATGGCGCGGCATTTCGAAGGATGGCATCCTTGGTCAGCGCTTACCCACCCTACTTGAGCAAACAGAATTGCTAGAACCCGGCGACGTGATCTTTCTTTGGACCGATGGTTTACCGGAAACAACCACACCCCAGTTTGTTCAACACCACATCCACGAGGCCGCCCAGCCCCTGGCTCGCCGTATCGTCACAGAGATGGGACGGGACCATGACGATGCGGGATGTGTTATTTTGAAGTGGTTCGCCTGATGCAGCTTGCCAACTTAAAGATCAGCAATCCAGATTCTGTCTATTCAGGCCGACGCAAGATCTATGATTTCGCAATGGCGCTCAGCAAAGATCCCGTGCTCTCGGCCCAGATCGCCGGGGAATTTTCCGAGCTCGCAAAGTTGCTGTCGAACTACGGTGATCGCGCCCGCGCAAGTATCTCGCTGTCGACGCGGCGTGGCGCCCCCCTGATCGAAATCGAATATTACGTCAAAAGTGCCGATGAGAACTCGAACTTCGATCGCAGCAAGCAACCCTCAAAGCAGCCGTACCGCGCTATACGCGACTATCAAATCGTTGTTCCGCAACCGACCGAGAGCCAAATCGAGCGGTTTCGATCAATATTGACCGAAAAGACCCGAGAAGAACTCTTCCGCGACATTCATGAAATTAACGACGAACTACGCCACGCGACTGCCGAGGCTGTGTCTGCCGGGCAGATGAAGGCCGACTTCCTCGCCAATATGAGCCACGAAATTCGCACGCCGATGAACGCGATCGTTGGCATGACCCACCTGGCGCTAAGTACCGACCTGTCACCCAAGCAACGTGGTTATATTGAACGAATTCAACAGTCATCACAGCATCTGATGATGCTCATTGAAGACATTTTGGATTTCTCAAAAATTGAATCTGGCAAAATGACCATCGAAGCGGTCGAGTTCCAGATCGAAAATATTATCCATAATCTCATCACCATCAACGCCGAGAATCTCGAACGGAAGAACATCGAGTTCACCTTTAAGATCGATCCGAACGTCCCGAAAAATCTCAGAGGCGATCCCTTTAGGCTGAGCCAAATTCTGATCAACTTCGTCAGCAATGCGATCAAGTTCAGCGATCAAGGCGAGGTCGGTGTCCATGTCGAGATGGAGGATGACGGACCAGACGACATCCTCTTGAAATTCACGGTCAGCGATACAGGCATTGGTATCAGTCCGGAGCAGCAAACGAAGCTGTTTCAAAGCTTCCAGCAGGCAGACACCTCCACAACACGCAAATATGGCGGAACGGGTCTGGGCCTCGCGATCAGCAAAAGCCTCGCTGAAATGATGGGGGGCAAGGTTGGACTGTCTAGCGAGCTGGGTAAGGGATCGAAATTTTGGTTTAGCGCTAGACTGAAGCACAGCGAAGAGGCTCAGCAAAACGCTGTTCAACTCGACCTATCGACCGTCAAGGCCTTTGTCGTCGACGACCACGATCGCGCTCGACAGATCATGGTCGAAATCCTTACGGCGATGGGGGTGACCTGCATTCCATTGACCTCCGGCTTTGCCTGCCTGTCCGAACTGCAAGCTGCGATCAACGCGCACGATGAGCCGGACATTGTCTTTATCGACTGGAAGATGCCCGGTCTCGATGGCATGGAAACGGCAAGAGCCATTCGACAGATGCCTTTCGTCGTACAACCAAAATTGGTCCTGGCCACCGCCCTCGGCAGAGAGGACATCCGCAACAATGAAGGACACCTGCTGTTTGACGATGCGATCGTAAAACCGGTTCATGGCTCGAACCTGTTAGACGCCTTGGCCAACACCCTATTTGCTAACCCCACACATAAGCGGAATAAAAAATCTAAATCCAAAACAGATAATTCTTCAAATCTTTCAGTGGATGAGATCAAATCTTTCACAAAACGCTTTAAACACGCCCGTATACTTTTGGTCGAAGATAACGAGATAAATCGCGACGTTGCGGTCGGGCTATTCCAAGAGCGGAACCTCTCTATTGAACTGGCAGAGAATGGCCTAGAGGCGCTGTTTCGAGTCAAGTCAGAGCCATGGGACCTCGTGTTCATGGATATGCACATGCCGATCATGGACGGGCTTGAAGCCACTTTGGAGATCCGAAAACTGCCGGAAATGGCCAATCTCCCCATCGTGGCCTTAACAGCCAACGCGATGGCCAAGGATCGGGAACGGTGCGCCGAGGTCGGCATGAACGACTATGTGACCAAGCCCATAAACCCCAATGAGCTGTGGCGGGTGCTGGAACAGTGGGTCGTTCCAAGCACTATTGACCTCGATAGTCCTGAAGAGACCACAGAGACTGTCCCGACCATCGAGCAGCCGACCTTGCCAACGATCGACGGCATTGATCGGGTCAAGGCACTGCAAAATACCAACGGCAATGAGAAGCTCGCGCTGTCAATCCTGATGAAATTCGCAGACCGTAGTGCGCGTTTCTCTGCGGAATATGACGCGGCTAAAACGTCTCAAACATCCAAAGACATGGAACGCATCGCCCACAGCCTGAAGGGCACGGCCGGAAGCGTAGGCGCTGAGGACATCGCTGCGATGGCCGGTCAATTGGAAAGCCTAATCCATCAAGGCCAAGACGGAGCATTGGTCGAACAGCAATATGCGACACTCTGCGCCGCCCTCGGATCGCTGCTTGGCGAACTCAATATCGCCCTAGGCGTGGAGAGCGAAACCGTCGCTGCGCCGGTGGACCTTCCGCCTGACTTTGACGTCCAAATCGACCAAATGACCCGGCTTCTGAAGTCAGATGACATCGGGTCAAATCGTCTATTCAAGGACTTTGAGCAGCATTTCAAAACGCTGTTGGCCGATCAATTCGACGAATTTGCTAATAATATCAACGAATATGACTACCCGGCGGCATATGCCATTTTGAAGACTATAGGCCAAGCATGATCACGCCCAATCTGCAGCAGAGCACAATCCTCTGCGTCGACGACTCTCCGGAGAACCTTGAACTGCTCGGGGAACTGCTCGGCAAGGACTATAAGATCAAGGTCGCTCCGAACGGGCAACGGGCCTTGAAAATTCTGGAGGGCGACACCCTTCCCGACCTGATCCTGCTCGACGTTATGATGCCGGGCATCAGCGGCTGGGAAGTGTGTGAGGTCATCAAGAACAGTTCGCGGCTCAAGCATATTCCCGTGATCTTCTTGACGGCGAAGACCGACAAGATGGACGAGCAAGAAGGTCTTGAACGCGGCGCGGTCGACTACATCACCAAGCCGATCAGCCCGGCGATCCTGATGGTCAGGGTTGCTACTCACATTAAGCTGAAGCAGGCGAGCGACTTCTTACGGGACAACAATAATTTCCTGAGCCAAGAGGTCGCTCGGCGCACCGAGGAAGCCACCCGCCTGCAGGACGTGACCATCTCGGCCATGGCCTCATTGGCCGAGACCCGAGACAATGAAACCGGCAATCATATTCGCCGCACCCAACTCTATGTGGGTGCCTTGGCCGAACAGCTCAAACGCCATCCCCGCTTTTCGGCCTATCTAACGGAAAACCAGATTCACACCCTCGTTCAATCCGCCCCCCTGCACGATATCGGCAAGGTCGGCATACCCGATGCCATACTGCTTAAGCCCGGCAAGCTGACCGTGGATGAATTCGAGATTATGAAGACCCACACCACCATTGGCTATAATGCCCTGTTGCAGGCGGAGTCCCTTTTGCCAAGCCAACACTCATTCCTGCAATGCGCCAAGGAAATAGCCCTCTCGCACCAAGAAAAATGGGATGGTTCAGGCTATCCGGAGGGCCTGAAGGGAGACGACATCCCGATTTCCGCCCGCCTCATGGCTGTCGCCGACGTCTATGACGCCCTGATTAGTCGGCGTTATTACAAGGACGGCATGTCGCACGAGGTGGCTGTAGACATCATTACCAAAGGAGCCGGTCAGCATTTTGATCCGGACATTGTCGCCGCCTTCATCGAGATCTTGCCAAAAATCAAACAGATCGCGGACAGCTTGGCAGACAATTAACCCCAGCCCTATCGGCCCGTGAAATTCGGTTTGCGCTTTTCAAAGAACGCTTTACGGGCCTCTTTTCCATCATCACTTCCAAAGGCCATGCGGATATTGGTTAGCTCGTAGCGAAGCTGCTGTTCCAGATCCAGGGTCTCAAGCGACTTGGTCATCCCGCGCTTGAGAAGACGAAGGGTGATCGGAGACCATTGGCATAGAGACTCGCAATATTCTGCGAGGCGGTTGGTAAACTGATCGGCGTCCACAGCTTCGCCAGCCATGCCAAGCGTGACTGCCTCGTCACCCATGACCGTTCGGTTCTCCATCATGAACCGCAGCGCAGGCTCATAGCCCATGGCCTGAGGCAGGGTGATGGTCAGGCCCGCATCGGGTGAGCCGCCGATGCGGGTATAGCCTGCCATCAGACGCGCACTGCGGCTGATCAGTCGAACATCGGTAGCCATGGCCAAGCCAAGACCCGCGCCAACGGCAACACCATTGATACCGCCGACGATGGGCTTGTCGCAGCGCCTGCGCATCGACAGCAGAAACTGACCGACCCAATGGATGTCGTCCAACTGAGCAGATTGAGCCGTCAGAGGTGAAAACTTCTCGGGCGCTGACAGGTCAAGGCCCGCACAGAAGGAGTCGCCGCTCCCAGTCAGGGCAATGACCCAGACATTATCATCGCGCGCCGCCACCTCTATCGCCTCAACGACCCCCCAAGCCAGTTGATCGCTAAGCGCATTCTTCTTTTCTGGACGGTTCAAGAGGATCGTGCGGACATGGCCCGCATCGGTGATTTTGACGTCGGTGGTCATGATCTACGCCCTAATGGATATGAATTTTAGGCTTAGAAAAACTGAGGATCTTGTCAATAAGTTATATCAGGTATCGACAGATCCGTTGAGACCGGACAGCCTGATGAGGATTGCGGCGCTCAAAACGCGCTCATTAGGGAGATGACGCCGATGGCCAAAGCCACGCCC
>CALFYB010000430.1 GCA_937952995.1 uncultured Caulobacteraceae bacterium | reverse complement strand
CCTTCAGGCTATGGATCGCATCACGCCAGCCCTCACTGGGATCGTGAGGATCCATCACCCGCAACCAAAGGGCCGCCTGTTCTCGAAAAAGATTCAGAACCTCTTCCACAACCGCCATGTCGCCGGCGGCATAGGTCTCAAGATATCCGAAATCCAACGCTCCCGTTTTTTTTCGTCCAACCATGGGTGCCCCCCATTTTCCTTATTAAAGTCACATCAAGCCGCTTGCCATCCCAATAGATTAGCGTATGTATCGCGCCCTCGCTTCTGCCCTCACCAAAGGCAGTTCTGGTGCGGGCGCATAGCTCAGTTGGTAGAGCAGCTGACTCTTAATCAGCGGGTCGTAGGTTCGAATCCTACTGCGCCCACCATCCCGTCAAGACAACCTTCCGTGACCGGATGAAAGCGATAAATCTCAAAAAATCAAAGTTTTAGCTATTTTTAGCGAGAACGGCTGGTGTAGATCGGCAGCGAGACAGGGCCATTGCTGCCCCGCTGCCGATCCTTAGCGTTGGCGTTAGAGGCCTTCTAACAGCCCCTCGATCCCATAGATCCGCGCGGCGGTCCCTGCATAGAGGGCGCGTTTTTCGTCGGCGGAGGCTCCGGCCGTGATGTGCTTGAAGGCATTCCAGAGGGTGGCATAGCTCGCGCCCCACTTATCCACAGGGTAGTTGCTCTCAAACATTCCCCTGTCTGGTCCGAAGGCTTCGATGCAAGTCTCGATATAGGGCTTCCACATGGCGGCTAAGGCCTGGGAGCTGACGCCAGCCTCGGGCCCCTGCTCGGGCATGCCGCAAAAGGCCATGGCCAGTCCGCCGAGCTTGACCGTCACGTTTGGACATTGGGCGATGGCTTGGATGGAGGCGCGCCAGCGATCAAAATTCTCCGCCAGCTTGCCGTGATAGTTCGCGATGTTCAGAGGCGTTCCGCAATGGTCGAGAATGATGCTGGTCTCTGGAAAGGCCCGCGCGAGCTTCAGCACATCGTCCAGCTGGGGCTCGAGCACCCAAGCATCGAAGGTCAAGCCCATCGGGGCCAAGGCCTTGAAGCCCTGATGGAAGGCGTCACTGGCCAACAGACCCTGCGGCGCGTGGAAGGGAGGGCCAAGGACCTCGGGATTAGCGTCCCAGGCCCCCTGATGGCGGATACCCTTGAAGCGGCCATTCCCGGCCGCGATCAGCGCCTCTAGAACCGGCTTTGCGCGGTCGCCAAGGGTCATGTCGGCATGGCCAATGATGGCGGCTGCGGCGCGAAACTCGCCATAGATGCCACTGGCGCTCTGGGCGGCAACGCCGTTGACGAACTCGACCTCCCCGACCGGCTGCAGCTCTGCTGGGGCGTCGGCGCGATAGAAGGCTCCGCATTCCATAAAGACCGTCCCGACCACGCGGTGACCGCTCTGGGCGTCGCTGCGCAACTGGTCAAAGGTGTAGTAGGGCGTGCGGGCCACAGCATCGACAAACGGGTGCAGCGGCTCTGGAAAGTGGCCGAGCAGCGGAGACAGGTCCCAGAGGTGATGGTGAGGGTCAATGATCGGCAGGTTCGGTTCAAGGATGTCTTCGACCATGGTGTTCCCCATTGCAGACTTGGTTTTGATTGCGGCCAGCTTATGGGCCTTGGCGGCTGAGGCAAGAACCAATTGCCGCCGAACATGACAATGCCACCCCCTCAACTGCGTGAAGGGATGGCATTGGCAGTGGCTAGTCTGTTAGCGCTTAGATCAAGGCTTTTGCGCCGCCTTGGCCGCCTTAGCCGCCTCTTCAGCGCGGGCACCGGCCAGAATATGGCGCAGCGCATAGTTGCCCTCGTGACAGGCATATTCATAGACCTCACCTTCTAGCGGCGAGAACTCATATTCCCCGCCCCAAGGCTCGGCCCACATGGTTGGATCGATGATGCTGTACGCATAGTGCAGCCGCTGAGGGCCAACACGGGTAAAGCGTTCGACAACCGTCAGGTCCTTCCAGGAACCGTAATAGGCCTGAGTGGCTGGAATGTTGGTGGTCTCAACAACCAGCGTGTCGCCTTCAAAATGGCCGATCGAGTCGCCCATCCAAGGCCGCAAACCGTCCGTGCGATGCTTAGCATTGAGCCGGATCATCCGCACATCGTGCACCATCTCGACCAAGATGCTGATCACGGTCGGCGACTGAACGATCTGATAGTCGTTATTGTAGAAGCCATTGGCCAGCATGGGCGGTCCGGCATTACGCCCAAAGCCCATGATGCAGCGCTCGCCATAGGAGCGGTTTTCTGGGTTTTCATAACGGTCCCCGGCCTTCCACCATGGCTCAGGGCCCTTAACACCGGGAAGATAGGGCGGAACCTGACCGTTCGGCGTCGTCAGGATCGACGAGCGCGGCTGACCATTGACCCGCATGACCCGGCTGCCTGCATCAAGCCAGAAGGCGTTGTAACCGCCCACAGCACCGCCAGCGGCTGCGAACTCAGCGCGAGTGCCCGGAGGCGGCTTATCCCCGCCCACAGTGGGGGCTGGCGCATTAGGATCGGTTGGCTGATTAGCATCGTCGGCCGCCTTCATGGCCCCGGTCTCGATGGCCTTGACCTCGTCCTCAGTCAGGACAGCGCGATTGCCCATGGCGCCGCGACGGGTTTCCGGCGTCAGGCTGACATTGGACCAGTTGGAGCCCAGATCAGGCTGACCGAAAGCCAAGCGCGGTGCCTTGTAGGGCGCAGGCGGAGCGGCAAACGCGCTCTCGCCAAAGCCACCAACACTCATCGCTATCGCAGCGACGGCTCCCATCGCCAAAAGCTTAATCCGCATCGGTTTTCTCCGTCTTCGAATTTCGATTATTCGGTTGATGTCAAAGCTTGCCCGGCAGCCTTATGAGACAGGTCGTGCAGGGCTTTTTCGTGATCAGAACGGCTAATCTTGTAGGTCGAGATTACCGCGACCATGGACAGCCAAAGAAACAGAATAGAAGGGACATAGAGGATCGCCAGACGCGCCGTGACCGCGTCAGAAACCTGACTGGGGTCGGCACCCTTGGGGAAGTTGGCAAACTGCAACAGCAGTGTCGCAAGGATCAGGCCAAGGCCGGTGACCATCTTTCGGGCAAAACCATCTGCGGCGAAAAACAGGCCCTCTGAACGTTTACCCGTGCGCAATTGCGCCTGCTCGACCAGATCGGCCATCATCGAGGAGGCCAAGATTTGGAAACAGATGATCAGGCCGGTATCAATGGCCGTAAAGCCGAAAACAATCCAAAAGGTTTCGGGCGTCCCATTGGCCGGCATCAGGCCCAACAGACGAAGCACGATCGGCAAGGGCGAGCCTAGGAAAGCGATCAGACCGATGATCACCGCCCCCTGCTTCTTGCCAATGGTTCGCGTGGCCAAAGGCGCAGCCAAAAAGCCGATAACCGCTGAACCAAAGACACCCATGGCCAGATAGGCATTTTGGATGGCCGTAAAGCGCCAAAAATAGGTCGAGAAATAGAAGGCAAGACCTGCGGCCAAGCCTGTTGATACCGCCCCCAAGGTGGCCGCGATGAACAGGGCGGCAAAGGAGCGATTGCCAAGGGTGGCAAAAATCTCACCGAACAGGGCCTTGATGGACTTGGACTCCCGCACCGGTGGCACGGTCAGGTGTGGAATATGTCGATGGGTTCCAAGGCCCGACACCAACATCGCAAAGGGCGCTAGGATCGATACAAGCACCCCATAGAAGGCGTAGGCGTCACGATTGAACTGCCCGTTGGGAACTGCCGCCGTCGAGAAGGCCGGGAAGATCAGATAGAACATCGACACCGTCAGCAGGTTGCCGATCACCCAAGCGAAGAAGTAGCGGAAGCTCATCAGACTGCTGCGCTGATCGTAACTGGTGCTCAGTTCAGGCGCGAGGGCCGATGACGGGATTTGGAACAGGGACCCGGCTGCGCGGATCAGCACCGACAGGCCAAGCAGATAGAAGAACAAGGCCTGCTCAGACCAGCCTTGAGGCGGGTTCCAGATCAAAAAGAACAGCAAGCCGGTTGGCACCACAGCGGCATAGATGAAGGGATGGCGACGCCCCCAGGGTGAGCGCAGATTGTCAGACCATAGGCCAATGATCGGGTCCAGACAGGCATCGACCATCATGCCGATGGTCATGGCCAATCCGACCAAAATCGGGCTGAGGCCAATCACTTGGCCATAGAACATCAAAAGAAAATAGTTAAAGGCGTTATCGGTCACCCCATTGGCCGCAGCACCGAACCCATAGGCGAGCTTGGTCCAGAGCGTCGGAGCGGCGGATGGCGTGCCTGTCATGTCGTTTGGGTTCCTGCCGTAAGGCGGTGAAGACTATATGCCTCAGCCGCCTTGCCTAACTTTAGTTACCTACGGGGCTTCGGATGCGGCCTTGATCTGGCCGAGCATGAGTTTCAAGAAGCCACGGCGCTCTGCAATCTTGGTGTCGCGCGTTGCCGGATCGCCGCCAAAGGTCGGGTCCAAGAGCAGCGTATAGATCACCACCGATTTACCCGCTCCATCCGGCAAGACCTCAACCGTACCGTGATAGAGGTTTGGGGCCATGGGCTGGGCGTAGGTGTAGGAGGTCGAGGTCTTAGCGACCAAGATTTCGTTGACCCGGCCTGCGATCAGGCGGTTCGAACCGACATCCCCTGTGCCCGACGTGATCACGCAGGTCGTCTTCAACATGGCACCGATATCGCAGTAGCCACCGGTCTTCTTCCAGACCACCTCAGGGGCGACACCGACCTGGGCGCGATCCGAGATGACCACTAGGTTCAGCGGTGCCGCTGCCGTTGGTGCTGGTGGTACAGCGGGCGCTGTCGGTGCCTCTGGTGCGGCGAGGGCTTGGCCTGAAATTCCAAAAAGGGCAACCGTGGCAACCATCGCGCCGAGGCGAGATACCCGGAGGGCAACATTAAGATTCGACATTATTTTTTCCCCTCAAGGAATTGATTTTGTTTTTGTTTCACGTCTTCCGGCCAATCTGGCAGGGGCGCGCCCACAGGCTCAGCGCCGGGCTGCAGAGCCGCAACATATTTCGCGTGGCAAGCCTTGCAGGTTTTGAACATTTCAGCACCGGCAACAAACATCCGCTCGGAATCTTTGGCTTCTGCGGCAGCCTTGGCCTCAAGCCCATCTTGGGTCAGCTTTTTCGCCAACCGGATCCACTCCTCGTCGCGGACCCGACCCGGAAGCAGCAGGAGATTACCGCCCTCAGCGACCTGCACGGCCCCATTTTCCGCAGCAAGCCAGCCCTCCTCAGTGGTCGGGGTCAGGCTCCTGGTTCCCGTCTCTTCAGTCACCTCACCGGACGCCCGCCAAAAGGCCCAAGCCCCCGGATCGATCAGGTGATCCATCACCTCTAAGACGGGTAGGCTCGTGTCATAGAGCGAGGGCTTCGGTTTCCCGCACGAGGTCAGTAGCAATACCGCTGTTAACCCCAAGGCCCAAACAGATGCCTGTCTACGCATGCCCATTGCCCCCGCCCCTATCCTATCGTCACTTCTTCTCGGAAGCGTCAGAGCCGTCCTTAGGCGCGCCGGTGCCGCTCGAGCCCATGAACAGCTTTTGGCCATTTTCTAGCGTCAGGTCACGGCCATTGGCGCGGCATTGAGGCGTGCAGAGGTGATCCTTGCTCTGATAACCGCGCACGATGATCGTCGTGCCGGGGCGCAGAGAGGCCTT
Source organism: uncultured Caulobacteraceae bacterium (assembly GCA_937952995.1). Classification (GTDB taxonomy): domain Bacteria; phylum Pseudomonadota; class Alphaproteobacteria; order Caulobacterales; family Caulobacteraceae; genus CAISGS01. Next base: position 5,199 of record CALFYB010000430.1, on the reverse strand, counting down.
GTTGATGCCAGAGCGAAACAGGGTGTTGGGCGTGCCGCCCTCAACCATCCACTCTTGATCGGGCTTGCCCGGCGTCTGAACCATCAGATGCACCCAGGCGTGAGGATTAATCCACTCGACCCGCGTTACCTTTCCCCTCAGGAGCACAGGCGAATTGCTGTCAAATTCAGCGGCGAAAGCATGGTGAGCTTCGGCCTGACCGGACATGCCAAGGGCGAAAGCGAGGACGACGGATGCGATTTTAAGGCCACGGGTCATGGGCGTTGAGGCTCCAGAAAAGTCATTATCGAAGGGAATTCAGAACTATTGCAGCGGCTCTTTGCGCAGATCGCCATAAAGGAGCTCTGTCACATGTTCCACGCACTTAAACTGTCCGAGCGTGACGTCAGGACCGACCGCCTTATAGAGCGTCATCTCCATCTTCCAGGGCTTGGTATAGGTCTCTGCGTCGGTAATTTCCGCCTCATAACGCATGGTCACGGGGCTGGTGGGCGTATAGCGCTCAACCACCGTCATCATGTCCGAATGGAAGTTGCCGGCGCGGTCGAGCCACGACTGATCATTCAGCGCGGTCACCTTGACCACCAGCGTATCGCCTTCCCAAGTGGCGACTGACTGGCCCATCCAGCTGTCAGCGGGATATTCGCCCGGGTCCTTGAACAGGATGTTCCGGGTCGCGCTGGCATACTGATAGGCAATCATCATCTTGTCTTGCCCCTGAACGATCTGGAAGGGATGGGGCATATAGGTCGCGCGAGGCACCCCGGGCAGATAGCACTTAATTTCGGGATCGCGGCTCAGCCACTGGGCCTTGTTCTCATCACGCTTGGCGAGAGCCTCAGGCTTATAGGGGATCGTCCCCCCAACCACGACGCCGGGGCCCGGAGGCACCGAACCAACAGCGCCGAGCGCCACAACCTCTTTGGCTGGCACAGGCACAACCGGCCCAGAGCGCATGGCCATAGCCGCCGAACTCAGGTGAGGCTCAATATTATAGTTGGCAGAGTTCAAGACCTGCCACACGCCGTTCAGGTCCGGATGGACCTTATCGGGTCCTCGCGGTGCCTTATAGGCGGGGCCTTGCGCCATAGCCGCGCTGCCGATCGCGCAGGCCCCTATCGCACAGGCCATTGTCACAACGGCCATTAGGGTGGCTTTTTTCGATACCATGGGCTTCCTCACCATTATTGTGGCGTCGCAGCGGATCAACTTCGTGATCTTTCGAGAGATGCGGCGCTGTTGGATGCTGCACAGTCAATCCTGCCCTTGTCAACGCTTGCCGCGCATTTGATCGGCGCTCTTGCAAAGCGAGGGCTCCTGTCGCAACCTCCGCTGTAGAGCCCCTAATCAAGTCCGCGCAAAATCGGGGTCCTGCATCTCTCCGGACCACCGGCTTATGCAGTGCAGCGGCACGGGAGGACGCGGGTGATAAGATCCTTTTTGGTATGGCTTCAGACCTCTCTGGGTAAGGGTCCGGAAGAGTTTGATCCATCGTGGAGCGAGGCTCTTTTAGGGTCATTGAACTTCTGGGGTCTGCTTGAAGGCACCCACCTGATCAGTCTGATGCTGTTTGCTGGCGTGATGCTAATCATTGATTTGCGGCTCATGGGCGTGGCGCTCAAGACCATACCGAACTCCATCATCACCCGGCGACTGCTGCCCCTGGTGTTAGGCGGATTTGCCATTATGGTCATAACGGGGACGGCCTTATTTTTCGCCAAGCCATTGGTTTATTATCACAATATCTGGTTCAGGCTGAAGCTTTGCTTCCTCGTCTTGGCGGGCTTGAACATCCTTTGGTTTCACCTTGTGCTCCATCGACATCAGGACCAATGGGACGCTCAGGAGCGGCCCCCAACGGCGGTTCGACTGTCCGGATTGGCCTCCATAACCCTTTGGCTAATGGTGATCATTATGGGCCGGTTCATTGCCTATAACTGGTACGAGTGCGGCAAGCCCCAGACGGCCTTCATCAATCAGGTTCAGGCCTGCGCGACCTCTGAACAGGGCGCGGTTGCTATTGAGGCCGCTCACCCATGACCCTATCCGACCTATTTCCAACCCTTCAGCCCTTCGTCGCCCATCTGGTCAAGGTTTGGCCGGCCTATGACATCAAGGCCAACTTCGCGATCTGGGAGGTATTCCACATTGTCTCGGTCCTGACCCTAGGCGGTGCATCCGCGCTGGTCAGCCTGAGGATTCTAGGGGTTGGACTGGTCGAGCGGCCCGTCGAGGACACCTATCGCGGCGTGGCGCGACTAATCACGCTTGGCATCTTAGCCACTACCATCAGTGGCCTGCTCATTGGCATGGCCAATGCCGAGCGGCTGTATGATAGCGCCGCCTTCCTTGCCAAGTTCATCGCCTTGATCGCTGGGATCGTGCTGAGCTTCAAGGTGCTTGGCCCTGTCGCCCTCAACGAACATCGCTCTGGCATCCCCCTTTGGGCTGGGCTGGGCCTTGGCCTCTGGGCCCTGTCGGTCTTGGTGATGGCCACAGGCGGACTGGTCACGCCGGGCCTACTGCACGTCTTGAGCGCTGGCAGTCTAATCGTTCTGGTCGCGGTTCAGGGGCGTACGCGATGGCTCTATGGCGCAGGGTGCCTCGTGATCTTGGCGGCCATGGCCGTGGCGACCAATCTGCTCTTCAAGCCCGAAGATATGGCCAGCATTGATATGGCCAATCTGGTGTTGTCGGGCGTTTGGTTCCTCTGGGTCCTAGCCTTTGCCGTCACCCGGGGCCGCGCCATCATCAAGGACGGCGGCCCGTCGGCCTTTGCTCAGACCATTGCCTATGCCCAGATCCTCGTCTGGGTCACAGCCGCCGCAGGCGGACGCTGGATCGCGTTCGCCTAAGCCAGTGCCGCGCTCCTATTTGCCGTCCACCGAGAAGGCGAGCAGGACGTTGCGGCCATTGCCCGCGACGCGGGAGGCACCGTTGAAGCCGGACATGACGAAGACCATGCCATCAGCAACGGCGGGGCCCATCCCGTCAAATCCACCGCCAAGCTGACTGGGCACACCATTGACCGTCGCGAAGGTCTGAGCCGTGCTGGAATATTCCCAGATGATCTTGCCAGTCTTGGTCTCATAGGCCCGCAGCCAGCCATCGGTGGTTCCAGACAAGACCGCGCCGGGAATGACGCTCGGTGCAGCCGACTGAGCCCGGATACAGCCCTTTAGGTCATAGGTTGTCTTGTGCAGGCCGCAGGGCGCGACGGGTGACGGTGTGTACCACTTGATCTTGCCCGTGGTGGGATCGAGGGCTGAGAGACCCGGCTTGGCCAGATCAGGGCTCTTGTCGCCCGAGGCTTGGCGGAAAAGGCCTGTGATATCGGCCATAGCCACATAGAGCTGCGACCTGTCCGCCGCCATGCCCCACTCGATGCCACCCAAGGCTCCGCCGACCCCGACCTGAGTGTTCCAAAGCTGCTTGCCATCATCCGGTGACAGGCCATAGGCCATGCCTGATTTCTGGCCCGCTAACAGGATCTGCTTGCCGCTTGGGAGCGTGAAGAGGATCGGAGAGGCACCAAAATCATGGTCGGGGCCCATGGGAGAGGGACAGTTGCCCGTCGCCGCCGCACCCTTGCGGTCACAGCCCATGACAAAGTTGTCGCCTTCCGTAACCTGCCGATTCCAGCGGATGTTGCCGGTGGCCATGTCGAAGGCAATGATCGCGTCTGACCCATCAGTATCGATGTCGGTATAGCTGTCACCGGTGGCCACATAGACCAGACCCCGCGCCGGATCGACTGTTGGTGCGGACCAGATCGCGCCGCCAGCAGGCCCCTTCAAGGCCATGCCAGAGGCATTGACCCGGCCATAATCCCGCGGGGCCTCTTCGATGGCATAGGTTTTCCACTTTTGGGCACCGGTACGAAGATCAAGCGCCACCAGTGAGCCTCGGAAGGTGCAGCAAGCATAGGTCTTGGACATGGACACGGCCTCCTCGTAGGAGCTGACCGGCACATAGATCGTGTCCCCGAAAGCCGTTGCCGCGCCAGTAAGCGATGCCGCCACATGGTCATCAAGGACCGGACTGCGCCACAGGGTCTTGCCACTTTGGGCGTCAAAGGCGCGGACACGCTTGTCCAACTGCCCGATCACCACCATCCAGCCACTCGGCGAGGCCGTGCTCTTAAGGAGGAGCGGCGTATTGCGCGACTGGGCATCGGAGACCGACCAGATCACACAGCCAGTCTTACCATCCAGCGCATAGAAGGAGCCGTTGCGATTGGTGGCAAAGACCCAACCACCCAGAACGACCGGTTGACCACCGCCCTCCATCGAGAACGACCATTTGACCTTTAAGCGCGACACATTTTGCGCATTCAGGCCAGGGTGAGTTTGGAAACGGCTCGAGGCCCCGTCAAATCCCGATAGGGCCCAACTGGAGGCACTGGCCTTCAAGGTCTTGCCGGCAGGGCAGAGCTTGTCGACCGTGCCCGACTTGGAAGCAGGCGGGTTGAGCATACTGGTTAGGCTGTCAGACTTGCCCGACGAGGTTAGATAGCCCGCTATGTCCTTCATATCCGTGTCGGACAGACCTTGAGACATAGCCTTCATCGCCCCCGACTTGAGGGCGACAAAAATATCGGAGGGATCGCGCTGGGCCAGTTGCTCGCGGCCGGGCGCTCGGCCTTGGGCGGGCTCATGGCAGCTCTTGCAGCGTTCATTATAGAGGGCCTGACCCGCTGGAATCTGGTCAGGCACAGGTACCGCGAAGGCTCGAACCGGCAAAATCAGGGCCACCACCAGGGCCAAGGCCCGAACCACGCGTAAATCTGATCGCGACATCTGCAATTTCCCTCGCCGCCCCCTTGATCGGAGGTTCTGCATCCCTGTCCGCGAGTGTCAAAGCTCTGACCTGATCTTTCAAGCCAATTCGTTGGCGTGGGCCCAAAAAGAAAACCCCCGGACGTGGTGAACGCCCGGGGGTCTAACCTTTGGTCTAGAGCCAGGCCCTAGAACTTATATTGCAGCTCGATACCGAAGGTGCGCGGTGGCACCACCGAGTAGGTCTTCGAGATACCTTCGACGACCGGCACAAAGCTGCCATTTGCCAGCTTGTTCAGACCGGCCATACGCTGACCGGTAGCACCCGCATCATAGCCAATTTCATCGGTCAGATTTTTGACATAACCGATGATCTTGTAACGGCCTTCCGCTTGGGTCCAGATCAGGCGTGCATCGATCT
>CALFYB010000429.1 GCA_937952995.1 uncultured Caulobacteraceae bacterium | reverse complement strand
CACATCCCCCTGATCCACGGACCGGACGGAGCCAAGCTGTCTAAACGTCACGGTGCGCAGGCGGTCGGGGACTATGCCGAGCTCGGCTATCTGCCCGAGACCCTGAGAAACTATCTGGCGCGCCTGGGCTGGAGCCATGGCGATGATGAGATCTTCTCGGATGAAGAGGCCATAGCTTGGTTCGATATCGCCGATGTCAATAAGGGTGCCTCACGCCTCGATTGGGACAAGCTTAACCACATCAACGCCCACTATCTGAAGTCCGCCGACGCAGGCCGAATTTCCGATCTGGTGCTCCAAGCCTTGGCCGCACGCGGAACCGTGCTCGAAGCGCCAATCGAGGAAAGACTGCGCAACGCGATGCCGCTGCTGCAGGATCGCGGCAAGACGGTCCTCGAACTGGCCGATCAGATGGCCTTCGTTATCGCCCAGCGCCCTTTGGTGCTCGACGAAAAGGCGACCAAGGGCTTGACCGAAGAGACTGTCGCCCGTTTGTCGCGATTGCGCGATAGGCTCCGTGCGACCACTGAATGGACCGCTCCCGACCTCGAAGCCCTGCTCAAGGATTTTGCGGAACAGGAAGGGGTTGGATTTGGAAAATTCGGCCCTGCCTTGCGCGCCATTTTGACCGGAGGATTGCCAGCGCCTGACCTAGGAAAGGCATTGGCGGCCCTGAACCGCGACGAAAGCTTGACGCGGATGGACGATAGGCTTTTGTAATCAAATTTAGTCACTATAAAGCTTAAGAAGCGCGGGTTACGCCCCGCACACGACGAAGGATGATTGGCATGAACGACAAGACCACGCCCAAAGCGGCCGCGAGCCTAACCCTAGGCGGTAAGAGCTATGATTTGCCGGTGCTGTCCGGCTCCACCGGTCCGGACGTGGTCGATGTGCGAAAGCTCTATGCTGACGCCGACGTGTTCACCTTTGATCCCGGCTTCACCTCGACGGCGAGCTGTGAAAGCAAGATCACCTATATCGACGGCGACGCTGGCGTGCTGTTGCACCGCGGTTATCCGATCAGTCAGTTGGCGGAAAAGTCCAGCTTCTTGGAAGTCTGCTATCTGCTGCTGAACGGCGAACTGCCGAAGGCTGATGAATTTGCGCAGTTCGAGCGCAACATCACCTATCACACCATGCTGCACGCGCAGTTTGACCGCTTCTTCGAAGGCTTCCGCCGCGACGCTCACCCGATGGCGATCATGACCGGGACGGTCGGTGCCCTGTCCGCCTTCTATCACGACAGCATCAATGTCGATGATCCAGAGCAGCGCAAGATTTCGGCCCATCGCCTGATCGCCAAGATGCCGACCATCGCGGCCCGCGCCTTCAAATATTCCGTCGGCCAGCCTTTCGTCAGCCCACGCAACGATCTCGGCTATTCGGAAAACTTCTTGCGCATGTGTTTTGCCGTTCCGGCTGAAGACTATGTGGTGAACCCCGTTCTGGCCCGCGCCATGGACCGGATCTTCATCCTGCATGCCGATCACGAGCAGAACGCCTCGACCTCGACCGTGCGTCTGGCCGGCTCGTCGGGGGCCAATCCGTTCGCCTGTATCGCCGCTGGTATCGCCTGTCTTTGGGGCCCAAGCCACGGCGGGGCCAACGAAGAGGCTCTGATGATGCTGAAGGAAATCGGCACCGTCGACCGCATTCCTGAATATGTTCAGGGCGTTAAGGACCGCAAGTACCGCCTGATGGGCTTTGGTCACCGCGTCTATAAGAACTATGACCCTCGCGCGACCGTCATGCAGAAGACCTGCCACGAGGTTTTGGCCGCTGTCGGCGACCCGAACGATCCGCTGTTGAAGGTGGCCATGGAACTGGAAAAGATCGCCCTGAGCGATCCCTATTTCGTGGAACGCAAGCTCTACCCGAACATCGACTTCTATTCGGGCATCACCCTCAAGGCGATGGGCTTCCCCACCGACATGTTCACCGTGCTGTTCGCTCTGGCCCGCACCGTCGGCTGGATTTCGCAGTGGAAAGAAATGTTCGAAGACCCAGCGCGCAAGATCGGCCGTCCGCGTCAGCTCTATACCGGTCCGCTGCAACGCGATTTCGTCGATATCGAACAGCGCTAAGCCAAGCGCCTCTGGTCAAAATGAAAAGGGCGGGACCTCGCGGTTCCGCCCTTTTTTTGTTTCAAACGAAGCACGGCAGCAAATGTTACGCGCGAAGCTTAAGCAAAAGCGCTTAACTTTCACAGCCCTTCGTCAGCAAGACTGAACAAGACCCAAAGGTGTAATAATTCGCGATGAATGATGAAAATGAACATTCTCTACCGTCAACATGGGCGGAAATTCGTCGGCAATCGCTAGCCATGGGCTTCGATATGCCCTCGGAGGCCCGGACTGCGGCGCTGCTTACCGTACTCGCCGCCTCTAAGCCCGGCGGGCGTTTCCTAGAGTTGGGCACCGGAACCGGACTCGCGACCGCCGCCCTGCTGCAAGGTATGAGCCATGACGCCGAGCTTGTGACCGTGGATGTTGATGCTACGGTGCAAGACGTGGCCCGCAGAGCCCTTGGCCACGATGCACGGGTGGTCTTCCATCTCGAAGATGGCCTCAACTATATTCAGTCTCAGCCCGCTCACTCCTTCGATCTCGTCTTCGCCGATGCGATGCCCGGCAAATATGAGGGACTGGAAGAGGCTCTGCGGCTCGTGCGTGAAGGCGGGATATATATCGGAGATGACATGCTGCCCCAAGCCAATTGGCCAGAGGGCCACCAGCATCGGGTTGATGAACTGGTTCAGCGGCTTCAGGCGCTCAAAGACTGGTCAGTGGTGAGTATCGCCTGGGGTTCGGGTTATGTGGTGGCAGTACGCAGGGGCGTTTCTTAGGCGGCCTAAGACAGATCGTCATCAATGGACTAATCACCTAAACAATCGAGCCACTATCAGCGCTTCAGATAGTCCATCACCACATCGGCAGCCCGCTCGGCTGGGTCGGGGCCACCTCGGCCCATCTTGTCGAGGGCGGCGAACTGGTCGGCGGACTGTTGGGCCCGGCGCTCTGGATCATCGAGCAGGTCGGACACCGCCTTGGCCATCAAGGGGCCGGTACAGCGATCTTGCAAAAATTCCGGGGCGACATAGCGGCCTGCTGCAATATTAAACAGGGTGACATAGGGCGTGCGGAGCAAGAGCTTCAGCACCGCATAGGTCACCGCCCCGATCCGGTAGCCGACCACCATCGGACAGCCCGCCAGAGCCAGTTCGGTCGTCACAGTGCCGCTGCAGGCCAAGGCGGCGGTAGACGCCACCATCGCATCGCGTTTCAACTCCTCACTGCGAAGGACATGGGCACGGAACGGCCAGCTGGCGACCTTGGCGGCCACTTCATCGGCAACGGTCGAGGCGGCAGGGACGACAACATGAAGGTGCGGATGGCTCGCCTTGATCAGTCTAAGCGCATCCTCGAACGGCGGCAGGACCTTGGCGATCTCGGCGGGGCGACTGCCGGGAAGGACCAGCAGGATCGGGTCGTCAGGGCCTGCGCCAATATGGGCGCGCAGGCGGGCGGGATCAGCGCTCTCGAAGCCAATCGACACGGCGGTATTGCCAACAAAGGTGACTGGCAGGCCTTCAGCCTCGAAATAGGGCGCATCAAAAGCGTGGATCGACAGCAGGTGGTCCACGGCCGCTGCCAAGGTCTTGGCTCGACCCGGACGCGAGGCCCAGACCTGAGGCCCGACATATTTGATCAGGGGCAACTTGGGCAGCTGTTTGCGCAGCCGCGTCGCGACCCGCAGCGTAAAGCCCCAGCTATCGATTAGCACCGCCACATCGGGCTGCTCGCGAACCGCAAGGGCGGCTGCCTCGTCGGCGCGCTTGACCACGCGGCCATAGGCGGCGACGCCCTCAAGGATGCCGAGGATCGACAGTTCTGAAATTTCAAAGGGGCTGACAATGCCCTGAGCGGCCATTTTCTCGCCGCCAATACCGACAAAGCGAACGCCGTCGCCCAGACGGGCCTTGAGCACACGGGCCAATCCAGCGCCTAGCGTATCGCCGGAGGCTTCGGCTGCAACCAGCATGACACAGAGCGGCCTGGCGTTGGTGGCTTGGGTCACCTTAGGCCCCTGCCCCATCATCGTCCGGTGCATGAGGGATGCCGAGAATGAACAGACCCAGACTGTCGGCCGCCTCGATCACGGCCTGCCGATCCATGACCAACAAGGCCCCGGCCTCTCCGACAATCCCGCGCAGGCCGACACGGGCCGCTGCTCGAACCGTTGCAACGCCGATGGTGGGAAGGTCCACCCGGCGCTCTTGAATGGGCTTGGGAGCCTTGGCCAGCACGCCGCAGGCCTCGCCCGCCTCACCAACGCGAAGGGCCTTAGGCAGATCCGCACAGCGC
>CALFYB010000428.1 GCA_937952995.1 uncultured Caulobacteraceae bacterium | reverse complement strand
GTTGGCAAATATGGCCTGCATAACGGCGTCTGGCCGATTGGCGATACGTTTCTAGAGGTGGTCTCTCCGACCCAAGCGGGCACCACGGCGGGACGGCTCATAGACAAGCGCGGCGGCGACGGCGGCTATATGGCGATCTTCCAGTGCCAAGACCTTGCCGCTGCCCGGGCTCGGATCATCGCTCAGGGCGTGCGGATTGCCGATCAGTTTGACGGCGATGGCGTCGCCTTCACCCATCTGCATCCGCGCGATCTGGGCGGGGCGATTGTCTCTGTCGATGCCATGGTCCCCACAGAGCGCTGGCAATGGGGCGGTCCCGATTGGCAGGCCAATGTCCGCACCGAGGTGGCCTGCGAGATCGTTGGCGCAGAACTGCAAGGCGATGATCCCGCCGCCATGGCCGCGCGCTGGGCTGGGGCCTTGGGGCTGGAGGCCAGGGCCGTTGACGGTGGCTGGCGCATTGAGACAGAGGGCGGGGAACTGCGCTTTGTCACAGCCACCGATGGCCGGGGCGAGGGCCTAGGCGCGTTTGATGTCGCCGTTCGCAATCCCGCCGATGTGCTCGCCCGCGCCAAGGCTCAGAACTGTCTGGATGAAAACGGGCAGGTGGTTCTTTGCGGCACACGTGTGCGCTTGGTTCAGGCCTGAAGAGAAAAACCCCCGCGCCGCAAAGCGCAGGGGTTCTGACTTTCGAAACCGAGTGGGCTTTTTAGCGGCCCTTGAACACCGGCTGGCGCTTTTCGACGAAGGCGATGGACGAGGCCTTGTGGTCATCGGTCATCATGGTGCGGACCATGCCGACAGCCTCGGCGTCCATGACCTCGCTCAGCGAGCCGTGAGTGGCCATGCCGAGGTTCTTCTTCATATAGCCGATGGCGGCGGTGGGCAGGTTGGCCAGGCGGTGGATCAGGGCGGCTGCGGCCTCTGGCAATTCAGCGGACGGAACCGCCTTATTGACGATGCCGAGGGCTGCGGCCTCTGCGCCCGTGATCACGTCAGCGGTGAAATAGAGCTCGCGAGCCTTGGCCGTGCCGACCAGTTGGGTCAGGAAATAGCTGCCGCCGTAATCGCCCGATGCGCCGATCTTTGAGAAGGCGGTGGTCAGCTTGGCCTCGTTGGCGGCGATGCGCATGTCGCAGGCCAGAGCGATGGACAGGCCCGCGCCTGCCGCTGGTCCGGGAATGACCGCCAAGGTGGGCTTGGGCATTTCATAGAGCAGGCGGCTAAATTCCATGCCGGTGCGAAGGCCGTGGACGCGCTCTTCAAAGGTCGGCAGCTCGGCGCCCGCCTTGGGACCAGAGGCAAAGCCCTTGACGTCGCCGCCCGCGCAGAAGGCTGCGCCGGTGCCGGTAATGACGACCAGACGAACCTTCGGATCAGCCGCCAGACGCGGCGCGGCAGCAGACAGGGCGGCAAGTAGCTCGGTCAGCTTCGCCTCGTCCTCACCTTTGGAGACAGAGACGACCCTGATCGCCGGTTCGGTGGCGGTTCCGGCCGGGACGATCTTCTTATCGATCTGGGCGGGGTTCCGCAGAACAAAGGTCCGGGCGGCAAATGCAATCTGGTCGACCGACCGAAAGGTGCGACCGAGATCTACAGTCCGGTGCACACCCACCTCGCCGTCGAAGCTGCCACCGAACTCCCGCCCGAAATGGCGCATCAGGTGAATGTCAGACCCTGCGAAGCGGAAGATCGATTGCCAGTCGTCACCCACGGCAAAGACGCGCACGTCCGGATGCTGGGCCTTCAGCGCCTTCACCAGCCGGGCCCGGCTTTGCGAGATGTCCTGGAATTCGTCGACAAGGATGTGGCGGAACGGGCTGACATAGCGTCCGTCCTCGGCATAGCGCGCGGCACGCAGGATCATGTCCTCGAAGTCGATCCGGCCCTCAAGACGCTTCTGATACTCCTCGAAGACCGGCGCAAAGACGTCGAGGAACGCCCGGGCGCGTTTGCCCAGCTGCATCCGATCTGACTTGGTCTCGCAGTCCTGCAGGCTGTAGCCGCCGCTCTTGAACTTGCGCAGGAAGGTTCCGAGGAGCTTGGAAAAGTCATCGACCTGCTTCAGCTCGACGATCCGGTCATAGATGGTGTCGATTGGCCGGGGGTTCAGGGTGACATGCGGCGCCAGCTTCTCGGCAAGGCCGGTCAGCAGGCGACCCTCCTGCCGTTCATAGCTGTAGGTCTCGATCAAGGTAGTCTGATGCTCGGCATGGACCTTCCGCTTCCAGTCCATGCCTGCCAGGTATTCGTCGCGGTCCACGAAGGGTGCTGTGACCAGGCGCTCGCTGCCAGCGGTTTGCCAGGCATGGAGCAAGCCGAGGGAGTAAAACCCCTTGTCGAACAGGGTCAGCGAGTGGTCCGGCGTGCGCGCGACAAGCTGCTCGGCCACGAGAGCCACGACATTGACATTGCGCTGG
>CALFYB010000427.1 GCA_937952995.1 uncultured Caulobacteraceae bacterium | reverse complement strand
GGACAGGACCTTGCGGGTGATCTGTTCGCCGTCGATCAGGTGCTTGATCTTGTGCCGGACGCTTTCGGCCGAGTGGGCCTCGCCGCCGTCGGAGGATTGGATCGCGGCGGTGAAGAAGAATTTCAGCTCAAATACTCCGCGCGGTGTGGACAGGTACTTGTTGGAGGTCACCCGGCTGACCGTAGATTCGTGCATGCCGATGGCGTCAGCCACCGTCTTGAGGTTCAGAGGGCGCAGGTGCTCGACCCCGTAGGCGAGGAACCCATCCTGCTGGCGGACAATTTCACTGGAGACCTTGAGAATGGTCTTGGCCCTCTGATCAAGGCTGCGGACCAGCCAGTTGGCCGAGGACAGGCACTCGGACACGAAGGTCTTGTCGGCCTCGCTGCGCGCCTTGCCGGCGATCTGGGCGTGATAGCGTTGGTCGACCAACAGGCGGGGCAGGGTGTCGCTGTTGAGCTCAACCAACCAGATCCCGCCGGGGCCCTCGCGAACAAATACGTCGGGCACAACAGTCGGCGACGCATCAGACCCAAAGGCGGCGCCGGGGCGAGGGGTCAGGGCTTTGAGTTCGGCGACCATCTCGCGCAGGTCCTCATCATCGACCCGGCAAACCTCGCGCAAGGCCGCCATATCCCGCCGCGCCACCAGATCGAGCCGGTCCAGCAAGGCCGCCATGGCCGGATCGAACCGGTTCTTTTCTTTCAGTTGCAGCATCAGACATTCGCGCACATCGCGGGCGAAGACGCCGGTCGGCTCGAACCCTTGCAGGCGGGCTAGCACTGTCTCAACGCGCGGGAGGTCGCAGCCCAAGCGCTCGGCCAGATCGGTTAGGTCGGCGCGGAGATAGCCCCCCTCATCGACACTATCGATCAGCACGGCTGCAATGGCCCGGTCTGGCCCGTCTAGCCCCGCCAGATGCATCTGCTCTTCAAGATGTTCGTTAAGGGTCTTGTCTTTGGTCAGAAGGCTTTCGAAATCGCCATCAGCCTCAAAGCTACCGCCGCTTCCGGCCTTGGACCAGTCGATCTGACCGCCCGCCTGCATGGCCTCGCCGCCCTCGCCGCTCGAGCGCTCACCGGGTGAGGCGTCGGCATAGAGATCGCGATGGTCGGCATCCATGGCCTCGGTCGCATCGGTGTCGGAGATGCGGTCGGTGGCCATGTCATGGCTCAGGGGCGCGTCGGGGGCGGCCTCGACCTCTGCCTCCGAGTCGCGATCATCCTTTTGAAGCAAGGGGTTGCGTTCGATCTCGGCCTCAACAAAGGCCTCTAGTTCAAGATTGGAAAGTTGCAGCAGTTTTATCGCCTGCTGCAATTGAGGCGTTAGGACCAGGCCCTGTCCCTGGCGAATATCCAATCGTGCGGCGAGCGCCATGGCGGTTTGTTAAGGGTCCTAGACGGGCTTGGATGGAGACCAGAACCTGTGATCCTAGGTCCCAACCGGATTTGTCAGAGGATGAACTTTTATGGTTAACAAATTATCGCGCCCCTAGGGAGAGAGGGCGATCTTTACCGCTGGGGACCGGTTAATCGAAGCGATCGCCCAGATAGACGCGGCGCACTTCGGGATCGGCGAGGATCTCGTCGGGCGAGCCTTCGAACAGCACTTCGCCCGCATGGATGATCGAGGCCCGGTCGATAATGTCGAGCGTCTCGCGGACATTGTGGTCGGTGATCAAGATGCCAATGCCACGCTCGCTAAGATAGCGGATCACTTCGCGAATGTCGGCGATTGCCAGAGGGTCGATCCCGGCAAAGGGCTCGTCTAGCAGCATGAAGGCCGGTTCGCTGGCCAGAGCGCGGGCAATCTCGACCCGCCGCCGTTCGCCGCCTGACAGGGCAACAGCGGGCTGGTCTTTCAAATGATCGATGCGAAGCTCGGCCAACAGGTCCTTGACCACGGCCTTGGCCTTGCGATCATCCTGTTCGCGCATCTCGACCACGGCCATGACGTTCTGCTCGACGGTCATGCCGCGAAAGATCGAGGCTTCTTGCGGCAGGTAGCCGACGCCCATCCGAGCGCGCTGATACATGGGCAGTTCGGTGATGTTCTCGCCGTCCAGATAGATCGAGCCATAGTCGGCCTGAATCAGGCCAGTGATCATGTAGAAACAGGTGGTCTTGCCCGCGCCATTGGGACCCAAAAGGCCCGCGACCTCGCCGCGTCGCAGGCGCAAGGACACGCTCTTGACGACCGGACGGCCACGGAACGACTTGCCGACATGATCCACCGTAAGGCCGTCTGCCATGTCAGCGGGCAGGGCGGTGTTCAAGGTCTCGAGCGGGGGAAGGGCCATCTGTCAGCCTATGGCTTGGGCGCAGGGGCAGGGTTTGGGGCTGCGGGCGTGCTGCTCTTATTGGGATAGAAGACCCCGCGCACACGGCCAGGCTTGCCACGGCCCTTGGCCCCGGTTTCCATGGTTGCCTTACCGGTCTTGACCACAATACTGAGGCGGTCACCGCGCAGAACGTTGGTGCCTTGAGCCACAACCACCTGACCGCTCATGACGATGGTGTCGTTGGCGGCGGTATAGATGGCCGAGTCGCTGCGAACCGTCTGTTGCGGTGTGACATAGAAGACCTCGCCGACGGCTTCCATCCGATCAAGCACGCCGCAGCGGCCTGCGGTCTTGGCATTGATCAGGGTGATGGTGTTGGCGCGAAGGCGGCTCTGGTCCTGCACGGCTTCGGCGCTGCCGCTCCAGATGGCGCGGCAGTCCTCATTGATGGCTTCAAGGCGATCTGCGGTCACGTCGACGGGGGCGTCGCTGGAGGGCGCAATCTGAGCCAGCGCCGAGCCTGCGCTCAGGGTCAGACCCAAGGCAGCCCACGCCGCCAAAGTCACTGCCGTAATTCGGTTCATCAGACCCTCGTTCCTATCGTTCGCCAACCCTACCGGGAAAAGATGGCGATTCTCTGTTTAGTCCCGTTTCATCTGTCCGTGAACATGGCCACGGAAGATGATGCGTTTACCCTTGTCGTAGATGCCGTAATTATCGGCCCGAATGGTCCCCGTCGGACCCGTGCCCTCAACGGTCTGGTTGCCTTCGACCACGCCAGATTGGGTGTTGATGACGGCCTTACCGGTCTTGAAGACATAGCCTTCGGGGCTGGAAAACACCACATTGCCGTCCAGATGCAAGATCTTGTCGGCCTCGTGGAACTGGCCATGGTCAGCCTTGGCCGAGGTCGGGGCGGGGTTATTGACGTTCAGGCTGATGACCGGTTTGACCAGCACGATCTGCTTGAAGTCCCCATCCGACCGCGAGGCCTCAGCCGCTCCCAGCATAAAGGCCCGCCCGTCGCCGTCCCGGCCATAGAATTTCGGGTTAATCATGCGGATTGCGGCACCCGAACCGCGCACATCGATGATCGTCGCGAGCAGCGCCTTGATCACGATCCAGCCAATCAGTCCGACCACGATCGACACGGCCGCTGCGGGCAAGGCCTTGCGCAGCAGATGAATGATCCGCGACCGCCGACGCCACTGGTCCATGTTGCGTCGGCGGCGCAGCACGTCCTCGGGGAGAGCGTCAAAAAGGGGATCAGCAGCAAGGGTCATGGGTTGGGATCAGGGGTCCTAGATCAGGTGTGGGCAAAGATATCGCTATCTTCCCACCCTGCCAGATCGAGCGCGGCGCGGTGCGGCAAAAACTCAAAACAGGCCTTGGCCAAGCCATCGCGTCCTTCGCGGACCAGCATGGCATCTAAGCGATTGCGCAGGGCATGCAGGTTCAGCACATCGGACGCCGCATAGGCGATCTGTTCGGGCGACAGGGTGGCAGCCCCCCAATCAGAGCTTTGCTGGGCCTTGGACAGTCGCCG
>CALFYB010000426.1 GCA_937952995.1 uncultured Caulobacteraceae bacterium | reverse complement strand
TAGACGATCTAGAAGCCGAGTTTGAGATGCTCGGCGACTGGGAAGAGCGCTATCGCCACGTCATCGATCTGGGCCGAGACCTTGCCCCCCTCAGCGACACCGAGCGCAACGACCAGAACAAGGTCCGGGGCTGTGCGAGCCAAGTCTGGTTGGTCACAGAAACCACGGACGGAACCCATTTGACCTTCCGAGGCGATTCCGACGCCCACATTGTGCGGGGATTGGTGGCCCTGGTCCTGAGGCTCTATTCCAACAGAACAGCTCAAGACATCCTCGCCTTTGATGCACAGAAGGCCTTTGAGCGTTTGGGTCTCAGCGGTGCCCTATCGAGCCAGCGCTCTAATGGCCTCAGGGCCATGGTCGAGCGGATCCGGCGCGACGCCTCGGCCGTGCGCCCCTAATCAGTTCACGCGAACCTGCGGGACATATTTTAGGCAAGCCTCCATGATGCTGAGGTGGGCGTCGAAGTCCGCATCATCACGCAGGTCCTCAACCAGATGGCAAGCATAGCCCGCCGTGGTCCGATCACGGCCAAAGGCGGCACCGACGCGGGTCAAGGGCCACTCAAAACTGATATGGCTGAGATACATGGCAATTTGGCGGGCGCGCGCCGCCTCGGCGCGATTGCGCGTCCGTGAACTGATATCGCCTGGACTGACCCCCGTGGCCATAGACACAAGGCTGGTCACAAAGGCCGCTTGCAAACGATCTCGACGACTGTCGGTTCGATGATTGGAGCTTACTGGGTCAATAGTTTTCAGGGCAGGGCGCAATCGGCTCATGGGCTATCCTCGCAATCCAATGACGAGACACAGCTTAGCCAAACCCTCAATGGGCGAGGATAACTTTCCTAAAATTCTAGGTTGTTAGGATTATTTTCCTAATTAAGCAGCGCGGATGCCGCTGAAGCCCTGCTCAGTTACGGCACCGACTAGGGCGTCATATCCAAGGATCATATCCACATCTTCGCCATTGCTGGCCAAAGGCAAGCGAATCCACAGCATGGAAAGATGAGGCGTGCCTCTCCAGTCCAAGTTGTGCAGTCCAACGACAGGAAGGCGATCATCAACCACCTTATCGAGTTCTGTCCGCCAGTAGTCGGCCACGGGCGGGGAAAAGGCCTCACCCACGGTGCGGCCAGTGATTTCTCGGCCATAGACATTGAACAGGCCAGTACCGGCCAAACGCAGCCGATAGTCGCCAGAATTGGGATGAACGTCGATCAGGCTGATGGTTGGCAAAAAGCGCTTGAGATCTTCCGGACGGATAGCCGCACGGGATGGCAACCTCCGACCGTCCTTCATGGACGCCCAGTAAGCATACAGATCCTGTTGTGCGCGCGCCGCCGCAGCGGTAGCTCCCGTTTGCATCGTCATCTCCGGATTCCCCAACAACCTATTGGAATCACGACGATTCAGTATCCCTTACGCACCGAATCGGTGGCAAGTGAAAAAACGCAAACCTGCTGGAAATATTTTCCCAAGAGTCAATAGAAAGCAAAAGGCCCGCCACTCTTGATGAGTAACGGGCCTCGCAGAATCATAGGACTCAACAGTGTGAGTCAAAAATCGAAGACTAGAGTCTAGCGGCCTTTACGCGCAGCCTGACGACCACCCTGTCCAAGACCCATTTGCTTAGCGAGTTCCGAACGCGCCTTGGCATAGTTAGGAGCAACCATGGGATAATCTTTAGGAAGACCCCATTTGGCACGGTATTCTTCAGGGCTGATATTGTACTTTGTCCGCAAATGGCGCTTCAGCGACTTAAATTTGCGGCCATCCTCCAAACAAATCAGATAGTCAGGCGTGATGGAGCGCTTCAACGAGACCGCTGGTTCCTTCGCGCTGACCTCAACAGGCTCTGGGGCGCTGTTCACGCCAGACAGGGCGCGATGAATATTAAGGATCAGTGAGGGCAGGTCCGCAGCAGCGACCGAATTGTTGCCCACATAGGCCGAAACGATGTCTGCGGTCATCTCGATGATTTCGGATTTATCGTCCATGATTATGTTCACCTGACAAAGCGTTGGGTCCAAGGAAAGACTGGGCCTCCCAAAAACTATAGTGGCTAAATAACGACAATCGTGACTGAAAACAATGGAAGAAATGTTGGTTGAATCTCGATTCCGTTGTTATCGCCTCAAAATGAATGACGCCTTCGAAATAGGCATGGCTATAACAAATATCAATGGCAGGTCAGGGCGAGGGTCATTTATTCGACTGGGTGGCTCTCGAGAACGCAACATGTGACGTCATTAATGCCATTTTCGAACAGTCTTGTTTTCTAAAAGCCGTAAATTGAATTGAGCTAATTGACGCAAATGGATCGATAGTAAAATAAAACTGAGTGTAACAACTGCCAATTCTTCGGGGGCCTAGCCTCCGCGAAAGCGAAAGACTAGGCGAGAACCGAGGCCAAAGGTTAGGCGAATGGACGCTCTGACCACCACGGGAAGAAGCCCGGCATGTCAGAGGAAACCTTGTTGGGATAAACCGGCTGGCGCTTCTCCAAGAAAGAGCTGACGCCTTCTTTGGAGTCCGCGGCCTTGCCCCGCTCCTGGATCGCGCGACTGTCGATCTTGTGGGCCTCCATCGGATGGTCAGCGCCGAGCATGCGCCACATCATCTGACGGGTCAGGGACACCGATACCGGCGCAGTGTTGTCGATGATCTCACGGGCGATGGCGCGGGCAGCAGGCAACAGGTCTTCGGCAGTGTGCACCGAACGGACCAGACCCCGATCACAGGCTTCCTGACCGGTGAAGATCCGGCCCGAATAGCACCATTCCAGCGCCGTCGAGATGCCAACCAGACGCGGCAGGAACCAAGACGAGCAGGCTTCTGGCACAATCCCCCGGCGCGCAAACACGAAACCGTACTTGGCTTCGGGCGTGGCGAGGCGAATGTCCATCGGAAGCTGCATCGTGGCACCAATACCGACGGCAGCACCATTGATCGCGCCAATGACGGGCTTGAGGCTCTCGAAAATGCGCAGGGTCAAACGACCGCCGCCGTCGCGATAGACGCCATTGATCAGGCCCTCTTCGCGACCCGAGCTTGGGGCTTTGGCATAGTCGAAGGTCGCAGCGCCAGCCGACAGATCGGCACCGGCACAGAAGGCACGGCCTGAACCCGTAATGATTACGGCCTTCACATCATCATTGGCGTCGGTGTGATCCAAAGCCGCGATCATGTCCAACATCATGCCGTTGGTGAAGGAATTCATCTTGTCCGGACGGTTCAGCGTGATGGTCGCAATGCCATCAGCAATGTCCAAAAGGATCGTTTCAAAGGTCGGTAGAGTGGCCAAAATCAAATCTCCCATTGTGTGATTTTGTCGCCATGGGAATGGCTTGACGCTAGGACAGTCAAGGCCAGCGATCTGATCGTAAAATGATCCGCACAGTTGCCGCAACGGCAGGGCTTCACGCGGACGTCAAGGCAGCGCAATATCAGTCCAGACAACGATATAATCAGGACAGGGCCGGGAATGTCAGGAAGCAATATGTATGACTACATCATCGTAGGCGCCGGGTCGGCGGGCTGCGTTCTGGCCAACCGACTATCCGCTGATGGCAAGTCCAAGGTCCTGCTGCTGGAGGCCGGCGGCGACGACCGCCCGACCCGCAATCCGTCTCAGTTCATGTCCAACCTGATGATCCACATCCCGGTGGGCTATTCTCAGACCCTGAAGGACCCCAAGGTCAACTGGCTCTACACCACCGAGCCCGATCCCGGCACGGGCGGACGCCAGCATGTCTGGCCACGCGGTAAGGTCCTCGGCGGCTCTTCTTCGATCAACGGCCTACTCTATATTCGCGGTCAGCACGCCGACTATGATGGCTGGCGCCAACTGGGCTGTGAGGGCTGGGGCTGGGATGATGTGATCCCCTATTTCCGGCGCGCTGAAAACCAAGAGCGCGGCTCCGATGAGTTCCACGCCACGGGCGGCCCGCTCAATGTCTCTGACGTCACCGAGCGCCACACGGTTTCGGACGCGGTCGTCGAGGCCTGCGTCGAAAGCGGCATGCCGCGCCTGCGCGACGTCAATGGCGAAAGCCAAGAGGGCGTCAGCTACTATCAACTGACCGTCAAGAACGGCCAGCGCCACTCCGCCGCCGTCGCCTATCTGCATCCCGTGATGAACCGGCCCAACCTGACGGTCGCCACCAACGCCCTAGCCTCCAAGGTCCTGATCGAGGACGGCCGCGCGGTCGGTGTCGACTATGTCCAGAACGGCGTCAAGCGCACCGCCAAGACGAACGGCGAAGTGATCCTCAGCGGCGGCGCGGTCAACTCGCCGCAACTGCTGCAACTGTCCGGCGTCGGCCCCGCCGACCTGCTCAAAAAGCACGGCATTGAGGTCAAGAAGGACCTGCCCGGCGTCGGCGAGAACCTGCAAGACCACTATGTCATGTCGATCCGCTACCGCCTCAAGGCCGGGACTGTGTCGGTGAACGAGCTGTCCAAGGGCCTGCGTCTGGTTGGCGAGGCCTTCAAG
Organism: uncultured Caulobacteraceae bacterium; assembly: GCA_937952995.1. Taxonomy (GTDB): domain Bacteria; phylum Pseudomonadota; class Alphaproteobacteria; order Caulobacterales; family Caulobacteraceae; genus CAISGS01. The sequence continues at coordinate 2,876 of CALFYB010000426.1, read as the reverse complement.
TTCGTGTTCCAGCGCAAGGGCCTTCTGACCCTCTCGGCCGCGCACATCGCCGCCTTCTGCAAGTCGCGCCCCGACCTGTCCGGTCCCGACATCCAGTTCCACATCCTTCCGGCGACGATGGATCAGGAAAAGCTGGTCAATGAGCAGAAGATGGAACTTGAAGACCAACCCGGCCTGACCATCGCGCCTTGCCAGCTACGCCCGGAAAGCCGTGGCCATGTGCGGATCACCAGCGCCGACCCGTCGGTCTATCCCGCCATCTTTGCCAACTATCTGTCCGACCCTCTGGACCAAGAGGTGGCCGTGGCCGGTCTGAAATGGGCCCGCACCATTGCCAGCCAGCCCGCTCTCGCCCCCTTCATCGAAGACGAGATGGAGGGCAGCAAGGCCTGCGTCACCGATGAGCAACTGCTCGAATTTGCTAGGGCTTCAGGCTCGACCATTTATCACCCCGTCGGCACCTGCCAGATGGGCCATGGCCCTCAAGCCGTGGTCGATCCGCAACTGCGCGTCCACGGTATCGCAGGCCTTCGGGTCGTCGACGCCTCGGTCATGCCGCGTCTGGTGTCGGGCAATACCAACGCCCCGACCATCATGATCGCTGAAAAGGCCGCCGACATGATCTTGGGAAAGGTCCCCGCTTCCGCCGCCGCTGAGTAATCTACCGCCGCTCAGCCCCGTCCCCATCACATCCCTCGCTATAAGAGCTCAGACCATGCATCCCTATATTCACGCGCAAAAGAACCCCGACAAAGCCGCCTACATCATGGCGGGCAGCGGCGAGACCGTGACCTACGGCCAGCTCGACGACCGCTCCAACCAGGGCGCGCAGCTGTTCCGCTCCATCGGCCTGAACGCGGGCGACGTGGTGGCTATCATGCTGGAAAATCACCCGCGCTATTTCGAAATCACCTGGGCGGCGCAGCGTTCGGGCCTCTATTACGCCTGTATCTCGTCCAAGCTGTCGGCCAGCGAAGTCGAATATATCCTCAAGGATTGCGGCGCGAAGGCCTTCATCACCTCGGCAAGCGTCGGTTCACTGGTCGATGAGATCCCCGCCCTCGTGCCAGGCGTCGGCCTCTATATGGTCGGCGCGCCCAAGGCCCCCTATGCCAGCTTTGAAGATGCGCGCGACGCCATGCCCGCGACCCGCATCGCCGACGAGCAGCAGGGCTCGGACATGCTCTATTCGTCGGGCACCACCGGCCGGCCTAAGGGCGTGAAGCCCAAGATCGAGCCCGGCGCCCCCATCGACACCGCGCTGGGTCTGGTGGCCATTGCCACAGGCCTGTTCGGCATTGTCGAGGACAGCGTCTATCTGTCCCCCGCCCCCCTCTATCACGCGGCCCCCCTGCGTTGGTGCATGAGCGTCCATCGCCTTGGCGGCACCGTCGTGGTGATGGAGAAGTTCGACGCTGAACATGCGCTGGCCCTGATCGAGCAGTACAAGATCACCTGCTCGCAATGGGTGCCCACCCACTTTGTGCGCATGCTCAAGCTGCCGCCAGAAGTGCGCAGCCGCTATGACGTCTCGTCCCTCAAGTGCGCCATCCACGCCGCTGCCCCCTGCCCGATCCCGGTCAAGGAACAGATGATCGCCTGGTGGGGCCCTGTGCTGATGGAATATTATGCGGGCACCGAAGGTAACGGCTTCACCTTCATCACCTCGCAAGAGTGGCTGAACAAGAAGGGCTCGGTCGGCCGCGCCGTCACCGGCATCCTCAAGATCTGCGACGAGGAAGGCGACGCCGTCCCCGCACGGACCGAAGGCACCGTGTTCTTCGAAGGCGGCGGCGAGTTCGAATATCATAACAGCCCTGAAAAGACCGCTGACTCCAAGAACAAGCACGGCTGGACCACGCTGGGCGACGTCGGCTATGTCGACGAGGAGGGCTATCTGTTCCTCACCGACCGCAAGGCCTTCATGATCATTTCCGGCGGGGTGAACATCTATCCGCAAGAGCTGGAAAACCTGCTGGTCACCCACCCCAAGGTCGCTGACGTGGCCGTGGTCGGTGCACCTCACGAAGAGATGGGCGAACAGGTCGTCGCGGTCATCCAGCCGATGGATTGGGCCGATGCCAATGACGACTTCGCTGCCGAGATCATGGCCTATGCCAAGGCCAATCTCAGCCACGTCAAGGCTCCGCGCCGGGTCGACTTCATGGCCGAGCTGCCGCGTCACCAGACCGGAAAGCTCTATAAGCGTCTGATCCGCGACGCCTATTGGGGCAAGACGGACTCCAAGATCGTCTGATCTTACACCCCTAGATCGGGAGGCCTTGATCAGGTCCTCCCGATCTGTGAAACATCGCGTTAGAAATTTGAACCTCAAGGAGACACGCCATGCGTGAAGTTGCTTATGCTGACCTGACCAGCCTCATCGGTGAAGAGATGGGCGTTTCGGATTGGGTCGTGGTCGACCAAGACCGCGTCAACCTGTTTGCCGACGCCACCGGTGACCATCAGTGGATCCACATCGACGTGGAACGCGCCAACCGTGAAATGGGCGGCCCGATCGCTCACGGCTACCTGACCCTGTCGCTGATCCCGTTCTTGGGCGCTGGCATCATGCGCATCACCGGCGTGACGCGCGGCATCAACTATGGCTCGGACAAGGTGCGCTTCACCAATATGGTCCGCGTCGGCAAGCGCGTGCGCATGCGTCAAAAGCTGCTGAATGTTCAGCCCAAGGCTGGCGGTCTGCAGATCACCAATGAATGCACCATCGAGATCGAAGGCGAAGAGCGCCCAGCCTGCGTGGCCGAGACCATCTCGGTTGTGTACGGCGCGTAAGACCCCCTACCCCGGCTTCGCCGGTACTTCCCCCAGAGGGGGAAGATCTAAGAGCGATAAATCTTCCCCCTCTGGGGGAA
>CALFYB010000425.1 GCA_937952995.1 uncultured Caulobacteraceae bacterium | reverse complement strand
GTCAGATAGCCCTGGCCGGCATAGGGGCCAAAGCGGCGCGGATCGACGCCCATCATGTCGATGGTCGGCTCGCCATCGACGATCCAGTGCGCCAGTTGCCAGCCCGCGCCGCCCGCAGCAGTGACGCCAAAGCTATGGCCTTCATTGAGCCAGAAGTTCTTCAGACCCCAAGCCGGACCCACGATGGGGCTGCCGTCAGGCGTATAGGCGATGGCGCCATTATAAACGCGCTTGACGCCGACCTCGCCGAAAGCCGGGACGCGGGTGATGGCGGTTTCAATATGGGGGGCCAGACGGTCGAGGTCCTCTTGGAACAGCTCATATTCCGATTGCGGATCGGGTCCGTCGACATAGCAAACCGGCGCGCCGACCTCGTAGGGGCCAAGCAACAGGCCACCGGCCTCCTCGCGCATGTACCAAGAGCTGTCGCTCTCGCGCAGAACGCCCATTTCAGGCAGGCCAGCGGCCTTGCGCGCCTGAATGGCGGGATGGGCCTCGGTGACGATGTACTGGTGCTCGACGGGAATGACCGGCACATCAAGGCCGACCATCGCGCCCGTGCGGCGGGCAAAGTTGCCGGTGGCCGAGATGACGTGCTCGCAGGTGATGTCGCCCTGATCGGTCTGGACCAGCCATTCGCCATTGGCCTGCTGAACAATGCCGGTCACGGAGGTCTGGCGATAGATGGTGGCGCCCCGGTCACGGGCGCCGCGTGCGAGGGCCTGGGTCAGGTCGGCGGGCTGAATATAGCCGTCATCCGGATGCTGGATCGCGCCCAGCAGGTCGTCGGTCTCACACAGGGGCCAGATTTCCTTGACCTCATCGGGGGTCAGGAACTTGACGTCAACACCGATGGTCTTGGCCACGCCCGCATAATATTTGTACTCGTCCATCCGGTCCTTGGTCCGGGCCAGACGGATGTTGCTGACATTGCTAAAGCCGACCTTCAGATCGGTCTCGGCCTCAAGGGTGGGATAGAAGCCCACAGAATATTTGTGCATCTGGCCAACCGAGTAGCTCAGATTGAACAGGGGCAGCAGGCCCGCCGCGTGCCAGGTCGAGCCAGAGGTCAATTCCTTGCGTTCGATCAGAACCACATCGCTCCAGCCCAGCTTGGCCAGATGATAAAGGGTGCTGACACCGACGACTCCGCCGCCAATGACGACCGCACGCGCGTGAGTTTTCATGAAAAGATCCTGCTGGAAGACATGTGCGCCGCAAAGAGCCGCGCAGCTTTTGACCTTAGGGGTTTGGGCGAGACAGCCAAGAGAATAGACGCGCCGCCTAGATGGAACAAATACGACTTTGGCAAAATGGGCGTTTGGCCATCACTTGGGGGCATAGGTTAGCCCGCCCGGCGCGCCAATTCCCTTTTGGCGTTCCAAATGGCGTCTTGATCCATGTCAGTTTGGCGAACCATCCAGTTCAAATAGTCTTGCGGAGCCTCGCTCCAGGCCATGCCGCGATGTTTGCCAAAGGGGATGTTCGGCATCAGTTTCGGCTCGAGCGTCCAAGCGATCATCTGCTCGACCGTGGCCAGCGGCATCATCGCAGCCAAGATATTGGCCGACACCCAAGCATCGGGTCCAGCCCGATGGGGCGGCATGGCATGCTCAGCGGGAAGTTTCAGCCCAAGCCAATAGCGCAGAACTTGATTGGTATGGCGCGGGGCATCGGGCCAGACGCGCAGCGCGACCTTGTAGGTGCAGATCCACGGCAGACTGTCGGTAATGGCGGGCGTGACGAACTGTTGCTCGAAGGCGCTGTTGTGAGCGACCAGGACATCGGGAGCCTCGCCGCCCCAGACCGCCTTGCGAAGAAGCTCGTCCGTACAGACCGGCGTTTCTGGCGGAAAGTCCTCGTCGGTGATGTGATGAACGGCCATGGTTTCAGGAGGGATGCCATGAAGTGGCCGATAGAGCCGCGCCATCGCCCGCTCGACACGGTAGCTATCGCCATCAGCCACCAGATCCGCACGGCCAAACTCGATAATTTCAGCAGGCGGCTCGGTGCCGGTGGTTTCTAGATCAATGACACGCAAACGAACCAAGACAGGCTCCCGACACCAATTTCACAACCGAGTCTGTTCGGTTAGGGTCGATAGTATGGGCTATTTTTGAAATGTCGCGTCTCCTTATCCCCCAAGCGGACCGAGATGTCGGGGGTGCGGCAACGAAACAGGCCTTGTGGCACAGGTTCTGGCTAGCGTAGTTCAAACGTCTGTTTTAATGTCTGCCCACGAAGATGAAAAAAGGGAAAAAGCAGTGACTAAAGCGCAAGGGAGGGCCGGGACGGCCTTTGGTTTCAATCCTAACGACGATCTCAATGATCTGAGAATTTCCGAATCCGCTATTCCGCTGCTGGAGCATGTGAAGCGCTTCATCGCCGAAACCGTTCAGCCCATGTCCGTCGAGTTCGACCGCTTGGGTGAAGGTCGCGCCGATCGCTGGAGCTATGCCCCCGGCCAGCTCGAAGTGCTGGAAGCGGCCAAGGACAAGGCCAAGGCTGAAGGCCTGTGGAACTTCTTCCTGCCTGACGCCGAAACCGGTGAAGGCCTAAAGAACCTCGACTATGCCTATATCGCCGTTGAGCTGGGCAAGAACCCTCTCGCCTCCGAGACCATGAACTGCTCGGCACCAGACACCGGCAACATGGAAGTGTTGGAACGGGTCGGCACGCCTGCCCAAAAGGAAAAGTGGCTGAAGCCTCTGCTGAGCGGTGAAATCCGTTCGGCCTTCGCCATGACCGAGCCAAACCGCGCCTCGTCGGACGCCAAGAACGTCGGCATGACCGCCGTCCTCGAAGGCGACGAATGGGTCATGAACGGCGAGAAGTTCTACATCTCCGGTGCTGGCGATCCGCGCTGTAAGATCATGATCACCATGGTCAAGACCAGCCCGAACGCCCCCTCGCACAAGCAGCAGTCGCAGATCCTCGTGCCTATCGACACCCCAGGCGTGAAGATCCTCGGCCCCATGCACGTGTTCGGTGAAGACGATGCGCCGCATGGCCACATGCATATCCTGTTCGACAATGTGCGCGTGCCCAAAGAGAACATGTTGCTCGGCGAAGGCCGCGGCTTCGAGATCTCGCAACTGCGCCTTGGCCCTGGCCGTATCCACCACTGCATGCGCTCGATCGGTCAAGCCGAACGGGCTCTGGACCTGATGGTTCAGCGCGGCGTGTCGCGTGAAGCCTTCGGTCGCAAGCTGGCCTATCTGGGCGGCAACGTCGAGATCATCTCCCGCGCTCGCATCGACATCGAAGCTATGCGCCTGATGGTCCTCAAGGCCGCCAAGGCCATGGACGTGCTCGGCAACCGCGAAGCCCGCATTTGGGTTCACATGGTCAAGGCCATGGTTCCTGAGCGGGTCTGTCAGATCATCGACCAGGCCATGCAGATGCACGGCGCAACCGGCGTGTCCCAGTGGACGCCTCTGTCGCGCATGTATGCCGGCCAGCGCACCTTGCGCATCGCTGACGGTCCGGACGAGGTCCACCACCTGGTGGTCGGTCGTAACGAGATCCGCCAGTATGAAGGTGGGGACGAAGACTCCACCTCCGGCGTCGTCTGGCGCAACTAGACTTGAAAAATCAGGCCGCCCGAGCAACGACCGCTCGGGCGGCTTTTTTCTAAGCGCCGCCCTCCCCGTCTGCTGGGGCTGTCAGGGCGCGCATGATCCGATCTAAAACGGGATAGTTTCTAAGTGACACATACGGGTCTTGAGTTTGCGGGTTTTGAGTCCGCCGATACGGTCAGCGCGCGCCTCGCGTCGGTTGGCTATATCTCCACAGCGTCGATCTCCACCGCCGTCTATCTGGCCCACCATCTGCGCAAGCCGATCCTAATCGAAGGCCCGGCCGGGGTCGGCAAGACCGATCTGGCCCGGTCGCTGTCTCAGTCCATGGAATTCCCGCTCCTGCGCATGCAGTGCTACGAGGGCCTCGACGAGAGCAAAGCCCTCTATGAGTGGAAATATGGCAAGCAGCTGCTCTACACCCAAATTCTCAAGGAAAAGATCCATCACCTGATCGGCGATGCCGACGGTCTGGACGAGTCCTTTAAAAAGCTCGCAGGCTTCCAAGACCTGTTCTTCTCGCGCGAGTTCCTCGAGCCACGGCCCCTGTTGAAGGCCATGGAACAGGCGGGCGGCTCGGTGCTGCTGATCGACGAAATTGACAAGTCTGACGAAGAGTTCGAGGCCCTGCTGCTCGAAGTCCTGTCCGACTATCAGGTCACCGTGCCCGAGATCGGCACCATCGAGGCCATCGTGCCGCCGCTGGTCATCCTGACCTCCAACAATACCCGCGAGCTGGGCGACGCGCTCAAGCGCCGCTGCCTGCATCTGCATATCGACTTCCCCAATGCAGACCTCGAGGCCCGCATCGTGCGCTCGCGCGTGCCGGACATTTCCGAGCGTTTGCTGGCGCAGCTTGTGGCCTTCATCCAGCTGATCCGCGACGAAAACATTCGCAAGCTGCCCTCGATCAGCGAGACTATTGACTGGGCTAAGACCTTGCTCCTGCTTCATGCCGACAGCCTAGATCCGGTCATGGTGCGCAATACGCTGAACGTGATCCTCAAGCGCCAGACCGACATTGCCGAGGTCAACAGCCAAGTCGATCAGCTGGTGCGCAAGGTCCTAACCGAGCAGGCTGAACCGGCCTGATGGAGCGCACGCTCACCAACTATATCCGGGCCCTGCGCACCGCAGGCGCTGGCGTTTCGACGACCGAAGCCATTGATGCGGCGCGGGCGCTCGAGCTTGTCGGCTATCAGGACCGTGGGCTGCTGAAAATGTCTCTGGCGGCCGTTCTGGCCAAGTCGCAGGAGGAAGAGGTCCTGCATGACCGCCTGTTCGACCTCTATTTCAGCTATGCCGAGACCAAGCCGCCTCGTCAGACTCAAAGCGAGAGCGATGATCAAGAGGAGAGCGACAGCTCATCTGACGGATCGGAGTCTGACTCCGAAGGCCAAGATAGCGAAGGCCAAGACTCCAACGGCCAGCCCTCCAATGGCCAGAAACAGCCGGGCTCAGGCCAAGGCGGCGGCAGTGGCCGCCCGCTTCATCCGCTTTGGCACGACCTCGGCGGCAATCCAGGCCTCCCAGTTCACGACCTGATGAACAAGGGCCTTTTCGCCAGCTTTGTCACGGCCCTGGGCCTTGCACCCGTAGGAGTCGTGAGC
>CALFYB010000424.1 GCA_937952995.1 uncultured Caulobacteraceae bacterium | reverse complement strand
ACTGTTTGTCGCATCACGGCCCTTGAGACGTACAGATGGTCTGCAGTTTCGGGCCTTATATTGCTCATAATGTTCATTAGACGAACAATGATGCCCGCCAAATAGAGATGTCACTAATGGCCGCTGGCGAGTGGGAATAATGTCGCGTTGCAGTCTACACGTTCAGAGATTCGACGATCCTTCAACGGATTGAATCCGCTCGATCACTAGCGCCACCTTGCGCCAATTCTCAGCCTCTTGCTCGTCGCGGTGCCTTAAGGCCCTAGCCATACGACGCTGCGCCTCAGCTGCAGCCCCTGCCCCATAGTCCGCCATTAGGTCACACGCTTGCGCATGAAAGAGCAATCCCATCTGAATCCAATGGGTGACACTGCCAATTGTACAGCCGATCACACATGCCCCAACAATGGTGCCGATCAAGGGCGCAAATATAGTTATCCAGGAAATCACCCAGACCCACGGTGACATCGAAGCCAAAGCGCCCTCCCCAAGATGATTAGAACCACACCACGCGGGGGTTAAGGTGGACGGATGATCTTGGGGAACCCCGCCCTCGCGAAGGATCAGGTGCTCGGAGAATGCGCCTGTTCCTCGATTTACATCAAGGCCAATATATCTCACCTTAGGTAGCAATTATAGCCGATGGATTCTATTCCGAAGTGCGAGTTTCTATCCCTGTTAGAAACTGCGCGCCTTTTAGGAATGTGATTTTACGGTTTCCGTGATCCTCAATCGTCAAACTGCCTCGCCACCCAAGGCACATTAGATCCCTTGAACCGCATTAAGGGCCGTCAATCAGCCTTTTTCGGATGTCTTTGCGGACGATCTTTCCGACCGGGCTGCGAGGCAGTTCGGACCAGATGTGCACGCGCTTGGGTGTTTTGATGCCACCAAGAAGCGGTCTGCAGAATTCGAGCAGCTCGCGTTCTGTTAGGGTCTTTCCCGGCGACAATTCGACCGCGACCGTTACCGCTTCACCCCAGTCCGGATCGGGAACGCCAACGACGCCGCAGTCGGCGACCGACGGGTGGGCGTTGACGACCTGTTCGACCTCGGCGGGGTAAACGTTGAAGCCGCCCGTAATGATCAGGTCTTTCTTTCGGTCGATGATGTGCAGGAAACCGTCTGCATCGACGAAGCCAACATCACCAGTATGCACAAACCCGTCTTTCAGAACTTCGGCTGTGGCTGCGTCGTTTTGGTAATAGCCGGTCATGCTCAGGTCACTTTGGACGCAGATCTCACCGGGCACGCCGTTTGGCAGGGTCACGCCGTCATCGTCCTTGATCGCGATCACGGTCCCAAGCGAAGGCCGACCACATGCCGACAGGCGGTCGTCATTGGCCAGCGCCCCGTCGATGAAGTGATCCTCTGGGCGCATGAAGGTGACAAAGGTATGGCATTCGGTCTGGCCGTAGCACTGGGCCATCACTGGCCCGAACTGCGTCAGCGCCTGCTTTAGCCGGGCCACGGACATGGGTGCCGCCCCGTAGATGAAATGGCGCAGGCTGGAAAAGTCTCTTGGCGGAGCATCTTGCAGGTCAAGAAGCCGGTAGATCACGGTCGGTGGCAAAAAGGTGGTTGTGACCCGACGTTCTTCGATCAGATCTCTAAATTTGTGCAGATCAGGGCGAGACATCATGACGATGGTTCCGCCCTGGGCCACGATGGGCATGGCCAGCATGCCTGCCGCATGGGTTAGGGGCGTCGCCGCCAATAGGACCGGAGCCGGGGTCGTAACCTCAGCCAGGAATTTCTCTACAAAGGCGAAGACGGCGCGGTGGCTCAGCAGAACGCCTTTAGGTTCACCCGTCGTGCCGCCGGTCTGGCCGATGAAGGCTGTATCGCTCAGGACAATATTGGGCCGCGCAACTGTCTCGCGAGGCTTAGCGATGAACTGCTCTAAGGTCGGATCATCATTGCTGGCCTTATCTAGAACCACCAAAAGTTTGAGCTTTGGCAGTTGCGCTCTAAGCGCCTCGACCACCTCCGCCAAGGCGCTGTGATAAATCAGTACCTTCACGTCCAGCAGGTTCAAGGCGGACGCGATCGATGATGCTGGATTGTAAGGATTGGCCGGAACATAGGCCATTCCAGCACCCAAAATCCCGAACGATGCGATAAAGGCCAAGGGGGCATTGGGGCTGAGCACTGCGGCGTGATCGCCCGGACCAAATCCCGCACTGTTCAAGCTGTCCGCGATGCGTGTGGCCATATCCAGAGCCTCGGCGTAACTCGTCTCCGCACCGTCGAACACCGCAAAGGGCCGACCGTCGCAGCGCTGTGCCCCGCGCTCCAGAAGTGTGAAGGAAGACATGCCCTTAAGCTCCCATCGTGCTGAGTGCGGCGCGCATCATATCGGCCTGCGCGCGTTTCTGGGCGCTGGACAGGCCCGCCGTTAGGCCGCCATCGACCACCAGGTCTTGACCGGTGACATAGGAAGAGTCGTCGCTGGCAAAATAGACCGCCGCCGATGCGATATCCTCGCCGCGACCGGCCCGGCCCACCGGCAGGGCCTTGCTGAACGCGCCTTGGAGCGCTGCCAAGGCCTTGGCCTGATGCTCCGCCGGAATGCCCAAGGACTGAAGGAAGATCGGTGTCGGGATCGCCCCCGGAGACACTGTATTGACCCGGATACCCTGCTCAGCCAGTTCCAGCGCCATGCAGCGTGAAAAATGGCATACGGCTGCCTTGAGCGCACTATAGACCGACGGGGACGAATTGGCCCGATGGGCGGCCGTGGACCCGTTATTGAGGATGGACCCCCTACCCTGCTGCGCCATAATCGGTGCCACATGCTTGGTCATCAGGACAACGCTGCCGAAAATGCCCATCGAAGCCATCGAGACCTCTTCAACCGAGATCGTGCTCACGGGCTTATCCCTCAGCGCGGGGGCAGCATTGTTGAACAGAAAGTCGATACCGCCGCCCAGATGTTCAACGGACTGTGTGACGAGCGCTGCGACATCCGCTTCGTTAGTCACATCGGCCCGGATGAAGTGGGCTCCCGGGCCGATATCAGCGGCCACAGCTTGGCCAGCCTCTGCGGAGCGCCCGCAGAACACGACCTGCGCACCTTCGTGAACGAAGCGCCGTACAACATCGACGCCCATCCCAGAGGTGGCACCGGTGATCAAGGCCCGCGTTCCTGCCAATCTTTGCGTCATGGTCGCTTGCCTCAATAGACGGACGGCAGGCCAGCGCCGGGGACGGCGACCTGGACGGTGAACAGACGACCCGTGGGGTTTTGCGCGATGACCGCGCGATTATAGCTGTCGGACGCTGTTATCAGCAGGGTGCGGCCATCTGGTCCGCCCAACATGCAGGCGGTCGCCAATGTCGATCCCATCTCGACCTCGTCCAAGATCGCGCCGCCTTCTGCCACCCGGGCAACCCGGCCGTGATTGGCCACCCAAACGGCACCAGACTGATCGATACACATGCCATCGGGCACCTCGCCGGGCATGGCAGCAAAGAGGCTGCGTTGACCCAGCATGCCGTCAGGCGTTAGCTCGAACGCATAGATGCACTCATCAAGGGAGTCGGCTACAAGCAGTCGGCTGCCATCGGGCGTCACAACCAGCCCATTGGGGAAACTGACCTCTGACGTGCCGACCGAAACCGTCCCGTCAGGGGCTACCCGAGCAAGGACGCTGGGCTGGGACGCGATCTCGCCCCGCGCATAGGCGACGAAATCAAAGCTGACAGTGTCAATGAAGCAGGCACCAGAGGCGGTCCGCACCATGTCATTGATGCCATAGGGCGCGATCTCGGTCAGGGAGGCGATGGTCTCAATGGCTGCGTCTGGTTGATCCAGCGGGACCCGAACAAGGCTGCGGCTGCGGGCATTGGTGACCAAAAGGTGGGTGTCGCTCTCGAAGGCTGTGCCAGACACCCAGTCAGGACCTTGATAGAGCAGTCTGCGCTGACCATCCGGTGTGACCGCAAAAACTTGACCTCGGTCGATGTCGCTGACCACGAAATAGCCAAGGCGGGCGTTCCAGCGCGGGGCCTCTGGAAACAAATATCCTTCTGCGAGCAGTACGGGCTTCAGCTTCATGGTTTTGCCTTCTCAATTTTGACGTTGAAGGATTGTGACGACGGCCGCACCTTCCTCGATACCAAGGAGCCCGCCGCTATTTTCCTGCAGGGCAGTACGCGCGCCCGCGACCTGCCGGGCACCAGCTTGGCCGCGAAGTTGCAAGGCCAGTTCATAGATCTGGCCAAGGCCGGTCGCGCCAATGGGATGGCCCTTGGACTCAAGGCCGCCGGAGGTGTTCACGGGCAGACGGCCGCCGATGCGGGTGGCACCGCTTTGCGCGAAGGCCCCGCCCTCCCCCATGGGACAAAAGCCGAGCAACTCGGTCATGAACAGTTCGCCGAACGCGGCCGCATCATGGACTTCCGCCACATCGATCTCATCAGGTCCCAGTCCCGCCCGTTCGTAGGCCGTCAAAGCGGCCCGGCGGGCGACATGCTGGTCGAATTCATCGAAGGCGCGCGGCGTGGCTGATGTCAGTTCGCAGGCCATCACGACCAGATGGGGTGCTTGGCTCCGTAGCTTCTTCAGACCAGCCTCGGTGCAGACCAAAGCGGCGGCAGCCCCGTCGGACAGGGCCGAACACATGGCGACCGTCAGCGGAAAGCCGAGAGGACGCGACGCCAGCACGTCCTCGACGGTCATGGCCTTGCGGAAGTGGCATTTTTCGTTGTGGACGGCATTGTCATGGTTTTTGGAGGCAATGATCGCTAATTGCCGCTGGGTGGTTCCGAAGCGGGCCATATGGGCTCTGCAAAGGGCCGCGTAGATGTCCATAAACTTGGTGCGGGCACCGTCACCGGACGGTCCTTCGATCCCTTCACCCAGCGCGAGCAAGGTCTGAAGCGCGCCGTCACCGGCCGTCACATCCATGCCCCCTTCGAACGCCTTCATGACCGCTAGGCGCTGGTCCTGCGCCTCAAAGACCATCTTCTCCACGCCGACCGCGAGCACGATATCGGCAGCTCCGGACCGAAGATGGTTGCAGGCCAGCCAAAAGGCCGTGGATCCAGACGCGCACGCATTCTCAACATTGACGACCGGCACGCCTGAGATGCCCGCCGCCTGAAGGGCGATCTGTCCTGGAATGGAAAGCTGGCCCTCGAGCACGCCTTGCATCGTATTGGAAAAGTACGCCGCCTGGACCTGCGAGGCTTCAGCACCCGCATCCTGCAGGCAAGCCGCGACGGCCTCGGCGGTCATGGACCTTACCGTCGATCCGGGCCGTGGCCCGAACTTGGTCATGCCGACACCCACTAAATAGAGTTGGGCCAACGGTTCGTCCTCCCTAGTCTCATATCTGTGAGGGTTCGCTGCGCTGAACGCTGCGCCTCATTTCTCACGCATGGCCCTAGGCTAGACGGCAATGCAAAAAGTGTCAAATGGCACTTGTCACTTGGCGCTTGACATTTCTGGTCGCTCTACGCTCCATGCGCCCATGGAAAGTTCGGCGGTGGCCAAGGTGAGATCTCGATGACCAGCCCTTCGAAGCCTTTGCGAATGCGGGACCTGACCCGGGAGGCGCAGCTGTCTCGCCAAGCCATTCACTTCTACATCTCGGAAGGTCTGCTGCCCCCGCCTGTCAGCACAGGTCGCAACGTCGCGGCCTACTCCGAAGACCATCTGAACCGTCTGCGGTGGATTCAGAAGCTCCAGCGCGAGCATTTCCTTTCGCTTAGCGCGATCAAGGCTGTGCTGAATGGCGACGGTATTGACGGCTTTTCACCGGAGCAAGAACAGCTGCTGCGGCGTTTACGAGACCAACTGCCTGTATCGGCCAAATCTCGGGCGCGCAGCGACGTTTCAATAGTGGGCGGCGTGGACCAAAAACTCTCGGCGGACGAGCTTCAAGCGTTAGTTGATGCAAAACTGGTCAAGATCGAGGGCTCAGGACCAGACCGGCAGATCACCCAAGACGACAGTGACATCATCGACTGCTACGTTCGCTACCGCGATGTCGGAGCCACGGGTGAACGCGGCTATCGCCCTGACCATCTTGCCATCATGGATGAGGCTGTAGAGGGCCTCGTACAGCGGCTCGCGCGGATCTATGCCGCGCATTGGGCGGATGCGCCGATTGACGAGGCAGCCGCATTTGTTGAAGCTGTTCTGCCAATTGACGAACGATTTTTAGGCGTTCTGCTGAGAAAAAAATTCCGCGAACTCATTGATCGGACACCCACTCCTATGCCCTCAGATGAAATTGACAAGGAATAACAAAAAATTTTCCAATTAGTAGATATAAACTATTCCTTCAAATTCATATATTTACCTAGATATTATTTGCTCTGAAATAGTTTTATTCAATGTCGATGCTTTATTTATCGACAATTGCTACCGCATCGCGGTTCGACATTTTCCAACTATCAGTCGAAATCCGACCGTAGGCCTGACCAATGAAAAATCTCACCGGCCCTGGTGCGTGACGCCACCCAGTCCATGGCTAGAAGCAATGGCATAAATCATAAAATATCGATCCCCGAAACAAACATTGAAAATATATAACGAAAATTAACCCAGCTAATTAAATTAAATAACTTATAAAATGATTTTTAACAATGATATTTTGATCGTTGGAATTATTTATATTAAAAATTGCTATGAAATACTCAAATGAGGTTATTTATTTCGAACTATAATAGTGATTTCATTCGCACGTTGGCCAATCTTATATTTATAGGATTGATCAATATTGGCACCGCTCAAAGCAAGGTGGTGCTTTCTGTAGCGTTGGGTACGGTCCCGGTTTGGCCTTGCCCGTTTCACAAGGACAGAAAAAATGAAGAAGCTTATTACCGTCGCTGGCGTTGCTGCTGCGTCCGTGTTTGCCATCATGGCTTCAAGTGCGCAGGCGGAAACACTAAGCGTTCAGACCACTGTCGCTCCCTATTGCAATATTCGCTTGGCGAATGTCTCAAGCGGTACGGCTTCGGTGGCGCAAGAAGCAGAGCAGCAGGTCGCGAACTTGCAGCTAGCCTGTAACACGGGTGGCAGTGCTCAGTTGGTGGTTAACCCGCTAAACGGCGACTTCAAGTATGGGTCCAATCTCATCAATTACGCCATGCGCTTGGAAGCTGCCGATTCCGCCTTCAACATCGCTACGACGGACGCGACGCCCGGTGATGCCGAAGGTTCGGGTAAGTTTACCCGCACTAAGGTCGGTTATACGCAGGCCTTGGCAAACGGCATTTCAGCCGGATTCTACTTGAACGTAAACGTGGCCGCTCCTGGACCGGCTCCATTGGGGCAGACCTACTACCCTGCAAACGCCGCCCCCGCGGGCAGCTATAGCGAGTCGTTCACCTTCGAACTGTCGGCCATCTAGCAACACCGGCAGGGCGGCTGGGCCCATGGTGGTCTGGCCGCCTCGTTCGGGAGAGATTCATGATCAAGCGTTCAATTTTTACCGCAGGCGCGGCTATTCTTTACTTGGGCCTTGCCCCCTGTGCGCAGGCACACGAGGTGCAGCCCATGATCGTCAACGTCACCCCATCGGGATCGGCTGCGAGCTATCGACTGATGGTCCGTAACACCGATGCCAAACCGATTACGTTGGAAATTTCGCCTCTACGCGTTCTCGTGGACGACACGGGCACGTCGCAGAGGACGCCTGAATTGGCGGACATTGTTCTTTTCCCACCGCAGACCCTCGTCAATCCAGGCCAAGAACAGGCAATTCAGGTGCGGTATGTGGGTGATCCAACCATCAAGGAGGGCCGTGTCTATGCCATCCTTGTCAGCCAGCTACCGATTGATTTCACGACGGTTGGCAATGGCGACAGTTCGACGACAAAGATCAAGGTCGGTTTTGATTTCGTCAGCCATATGGTTGTTCAACCGGCCTCAGCAGTCCCGAATTTGAGTATCACCAATATTCACCATCAGCCAAATGGGGACCTTGTCTTCGACGTCCTTAACTCAGGAGATGGAGTGGCATTGCTGCGAAATGCCCAGTGGGTTTTGAAATCTAGCCCAGGGCAACCCCTAACCCTCCCCGCCGACTC
>CALFYB010000423.1 GCA_937952995.1 uncultured Caulobacteraceae bacterium | reverse complement strand
CGATCCGCACGGTCGTGACGTTCTAAGACTGATTGGCCCCTTGGGGCTTTGCGCGAACCCTCCCCCAGCGTGGGGGGGGGCTAGCTCCGATACCGACTGTTGAAGTTGGCCAAGGCGGCCATGATCTCGGTCTGATAGTCGGTAGCGACCTCGGTCTCGTCTGGACCGTTGGTGAAGATGAAGAAGGCGTCGGCCTCGACCTGATCGGCGATACGTTCCCCGGCCAGTTCAGAGGCAATCCCCTTGGCCTTAGCCGTCGCGATCATAGCTTCGGCCACATCGGTGGGAACCTGACGAGGGCCACCAAACCGCTCTTGGCGATGGGCCAGAGAATTCCAGATATCGCTAACCACGACGCCCGGACAGATCACTCCGGCGCTGACATTGCTGCCTGCAAAGTCGCGGCGCATGCAAAGGCTATAGCCCATCAAGGCATGTTTGGCCGAGGTGTAGGGGGCCAAGATGCCGCCCCGCTCGCTTTCCGGCAGGCCAAGGGCATGTTCTGAGGCCGTATTGACGATCTTACAGGGCAGGCCGCTGGCCAGCATGGTGGGTGCAAAGGTTGTCACCCCGGTAAAGGCTCCGGTGACATTGACCGCAAAGGACCAGTCCCACATCCGCCTTGGCGTGGTGTGGACCATGCCGCGCAGGCCGACCCCGGCATTGTTGAACAACATCTGCACCGGCTGGCCAAACAGGGTCGGGGCCAGTTCGGCAAGGGCTGCCCAACTGCTCTCTTCGGTCACATCAAGCGCGGCGCTGGCAGCCTCAAGACCCTGATCGCACAGGGTCTTGGCCGCCTCTGCGGCGCGGTCCGCTTGAATGTCGGCCAAGATGACCTTGGCCCCGCGACGGGCAAGGGCGCTGGCGATGCCTAGGCCGATGCCTGAGGCCGCGCCGGTGATGATCGCAACAACGCCCTTGACCTGCATAGGCTTAGAACCCGCCGAGCTTGGCGTAGCGGTCGCGGTGGTAGGAGGAACCGCCGAAGGTGGCCTCAGCCACGCGGGCGCGCTTCATATAGAGGCCTGCATCATGCGCGTCGGTCATGCCGATACCGCCATGCATCTGGACCATCTCGTTGGAGGCCAGATGCAGCACATCGCCTGCCTTGGCCTTGGCTAGCGAAGCCAGAGCGCGGATGTCATTGGACTTCTCGTCGATGGCGTCCAGCGCCGCCTGCACGCAGGAGCGGGCCAGTTCCAGATCGGTATAGAGCTTGGCGGCCCGGTGTTGCAGGGCTTGGAAGGTGCCGATGCCCTGACCGAACTGGGTGCGGGTTTTCAGATAGTCGAGGGTGATCTCGAAGGCTTGGGTGGCGGTGCCAATCATCTCAGCGGCCAGACCGGCGCGGGCGCGATCAAGGGTCTGTTCGAGGATGGCAAAGCCGCCATCGACCGCGCCGAGAACCGCATCGGCAGCCACTTCGACACCGCTCAGGGTCAGGTTCGCCACAGCGCGGCTATCGACCATGGTCAGGCTCTTGCGCTCCAGCCCCGTGGCCGTCCCATCGACGAGGAACAGGGTGATGCCCGCCTCGTCCGACTTGGCACCGCTGGTGCGGGCCACGACGATCAGCAGGTCAGCGGAGCCGCCGTCGAGCACGAAGCTCTTGGCGCCGTTCAGGACATAGCCCGACCCGGACTTGGTCGCGGTCAGGCCAATGGTCGAAGGATGGTGATGGGCGGTCTCGTCAACGGCCAAGGCGGCGACGATCTCGCCCGCCGCGATCTTGGGCAGCCAAGCGGCCTGTTGGGCTTCGCTCCCGCCGAGCATCAGGGTGGTGGCGGCGGTCAGGGCGGTCGAGACCAGCGGCGAGGCGGTCAGGGTCCGGCCGGTCTCTTCCAGCACCAGTCCAAGGCTACGATAGCCGAAATCGGCGCCGCCGTGAGCCTCGGGGATGATCACGCCCGCCCAGCCCATCTGGGCCATGTCGGTCCAAGCGGCGGCGTCAAAACCGGTCGCGCTCTTGGTGTCGCGCAGCTTACGCAGGGCCGCGACGGGGGATTTTTCTTGGGTCCAGTCACGTGCTGCATCCCGCAGCATCACCTGTTCTTCGTTCAAGACAGCCATTGGGGTCTCTCTCTATCTTTTGTCTTTAAAGGGTTTTGGGATTGGCCGCCCACGCAAGGGCCGCCTCTAAACGATCATTGCCCCAGAACAGCTCACCGTCGTCGGTGGTGAAGCTCGGGCTGCCAAATAGTCCGCGTTCCATGGCCTCAGCCGTGTTGGCCTTCAGCTCTGCCTTGACCTCATCGCTGCCCGCCGCCGCCAGCACCTGTTCGGGATCGGCACCTAGGCCAGCGATCAAAGACGTCACGACCTCTTGGTCTGAAATCTCTAGGTCGTCGGCGAAGTTGGCGCTGTAGACCGCCTTGGTGAAGGCGCTGGCCCAGCCGGGTGTCTTGTCGGCCAAAACCACGCGCGCGGCCAAGAAGCCATTGCGGGGGAAGCGGGTTGGACTGCGCAGGGGCAGGTTCAGTTCGCCGCAGACCCTGGCCATATCCCGCCACATATAGACCCCCTTGACGGGGACCACATTGAACGGGCTGTCGGTCATCCCTTGATGGGCGTGGAGAAGCGGGCCGAGTTGAAACGGCCGCCAGATCACGTCCACCCCTGCCGCCGCCGCCAAGGCTTCGATGCGATGGGCGGCGGGGTAGGAATAGGTCGAGGCAAACTCAAACCAGAAGGTTAGGCTGGGCATGGTTTACTGGTGATCCAGCAGACCAAGGACGCGCTTGGCCACGACATTGAGGTTGATCTCCGACGTGCCACCCTCGATGGAGTTGCCCTTGGAGCGCAGCCAGCCGCGGGTTTCGATCAGCTCGCGCTTGGTGAAGCCGTCGCCTTCCCAACCCAGACCCTGATGGCCCATGGATTCGACCAGAAGCTCGTACTTGTCCTGGTTCAGCTTGGCGGCAGCATATTTGATGATCGAGGTGGCAGGGCTGATGGTGCCGCCCGCCTTCGACTCCGCTTCGACCCGGCGGACCGTCAGGGCAAAGGCCTTGGCGTCCATCTTATGACCGGCGATGCGAGCGCGCAGGTCAGCATCGGCTATCTTGCCATCGACGTCGCCGACATGGCTGAGCGCGACCTGTTCCAGTTCCAGACCCGCCGCGCCGCCGAAGCCGCTGGAGGAGATGTTCTGGCGCTCATATTGCAGCAGGCGCTTGGCGATTTCCCAGCCGCCATTGAGCTTGCCGACGAGCTGGGCCTTGGGGACCTTCACATCGGTGAAGAAGGTCTCGCAGAAGGGCGACTCGCCGCTGATCAGCTTGATCGGGCGAGGCTCGACGCCGGGTGTGGTCATGTCGAACAGCAGGAACGAGATGCCCTCGTGCTTGACCGTCGTGTCGGTGCGCACCAGGCAGAAGATCCAGTCGGCTTGGTCGGCATAGGAGGTCCAGACCTTCTGGCCATTGACCAGATAGTGGTCGCCCTTGTCCTCGGCGCGGGTCTGCAGCGAGGCGAGGTCCGAGCCAGCGCCCGGCTCTGAATAGCCTTGGCACCAGCGGATTTCACCGGTGACGATCTTGGGCAGATGGGCCAGCTTCTGCTCTTCGGTGGCATATTCCAGCAGCACTGGGCCAAGCATCCAAAGGCCGAACGAGAACAGCGGTGGGCGGGCCTTGATCCGCGCCATTTCCTGTTCCAGCACCTTAGCTTCACCGCGCGACAGTCCGCCGCCGCCATAGGCCTTGGGCCAGGTTGGAGCGGTCCAGCCCTTGGCCGCCATGCGGTCGAGCCAAAGCTTGGTGTCGGGATTCTTGAAGCTGCCCTTGCGGCCAGCCCAAGGGGTTTCCTCGCCGGGCATGGGGGTGCGCATCGACTCAGGGCAGTTGGCTTCAAGCCACGCGCGGGTCTCGGCGCGGAAATCGTCAAGTTCGGCCATGGTTGGGTTCCTCACATCGTCTGAATTTGTCCGGACCTTATCAAGGGCGTAGGCCGGAGCAAGCCCTTTGGAAACATTGTTTTGCCTAGATTGCGTCGCAATAAGGTCGAAGCCATCAAACTGTTGCGAAATTTGCTATATAAGCCTTTCACATGGGCCTTTCGGGAAGTCGCATGCGCTGGGCGCAAGATATCAAACCTGGCATTTTGGCCTTAGCGCCAACCTTGGCCGCCATCGCAGCGCTTGCTGCAGGCCTTATGCTGCTTGCCTCGGGCGCGACTCCGTCTCAGCCCGAGCGCTTGCGGTACCTTGTCGAATTTGCGCCGCTGTCGCTT
Source organism: uncultured Caulobacteraceae bacterium (assembly GCA_937952995.1). Taxonomy (GTDB): domain Bacteria; phylum Pseudomonadota; class Alphaproteobacteria; order Caulobacterales; family Caulobacteraceae; genus CAISGS01. The sequence goes on along the minus strand of CALFYB010000423.1, from coordinate 3,768 downwards.
GTTGAAATCAGCCACTTTTTGTCCAGCATTTTGGGCTTGGTGTTGGTGCTTCTGGCCTTTGGTCTGCGCCGCCGCCTTGACGCGGCTTGGGCCGCGACCATCGGGCTTGTGACCCTGAGCGCGATCTTGGCGCTGCTCAAGGGGTTCAATTGGGAGGAAAGCGTCGCGCTCGGCTTGATCGGGATCTTTATGCTGCCTCTGCATGAAGCCTTTCCGCGTAAGGCCCGGCTGACACGGGTTGAGATTACCCCGGGGTGGATGTTGTCGGCCTTAGCCGCCATTGCGGGTACAGTGTCTCTTGGGCTGTGGTCCTTCCATAATGTCGGCTATTCGGACGAGCTCTGGTGGCGGGTCATGGCCGACAATGATGTCAGCCGTTCGCTGCGGGCCTCGGCAGGCGTGGCAATCCTGTTCATGGTCGTTGGCATCTGGCGGCTGCTCTCGACCCCGGCGACGCCGCCGGTTGTCGGCGATGATGATCCGACATTTGAGCGCGTCCGGGCCATCTTAGCCAGTTCGGAGGGCGCGCCGCCCGAGGCCAATTTGGCGCTACTCGGGGACAAGCGGTTCTTGTTCTCACAGTCCGGTGAGACCTTCTTGATGTTTGGTGTACGGGGCCGGTCTTGGATCGCGCTGGGTCCGCCGGTGGGGCGCCGCGAGGAGCGGATGGAGCTGCTCTGGCGGTTTAGAGAACTGGCCGATGCCCATGCCGCTCGCCCAGCCCTCTATGGTATCGGCCCCGACATCTTGCCCGAAGCGGTCGAACTGGGCCTTTCGATCCAAAAGACCGGCGAGTCTGCGGCCGTTCCCTTGGAGAGTTTCAGCCTCAAGGGTCGCAAGCGCGAAGTTTTGCGACGCAATTGGCGTAAGGCAGGGGAGGTTGGGGCTCTATTCGAGGTGGTTCCCGCCCAAGCGGTGCCCGCGATCCTAGACGAGCTCGAGACCATTTCGGACGCGTGGCTTGAGCACCATGCCGGCGGCGATAAGGCCTTTTCAATGGGCGGGTTCATTCGGCGCTATGTCGCAGAATTCCCCTGCGCCCTGGTCAGGGTTGACGGCAAGATTGTTGCCTTTGCCACGATTTGGACGACGCCAGACCGGACCACCTTTTCGATGGATCTGATGCGATATTCCGATGACGCGCCCAAGAACGTCATGGACTATCTGTTTGTCGAACTGCTCCACTGGGGCGCTGGCCAGGGCTATGTTGCCTTTGAATTCGGCGTCGCACCCTTGGCGGGCTTAGAAGATCGGCCCCTAGCGCCGATCATGTCTCGCGTCGGGCGGCTTCTGTTCGAGCGCGGCGAGGAGATCTACAATTTCCGGGGCGTGCGGCGTTACAAGGACAAGTACGACCCGATCTGGGAGCCGCGCTACGTCGCTGCGCCCCATAAGTGGGCCATCCCGATCCTCTTGGCAGATGCAAGCATGCTGGCGTCAGGGGGTATGGCGGGGCTCGCTAAGCGGCCCAAGCGCACGGACGAACCGACGGTTTAACGCCGGTTATTGCCCGTCTCGATTCCATGCAGATTGGCCAGATGGACCACCATCATCAATAGCGCCGCCGCACTTAACAGCATCAAGAACCGATAGGGTATGAGCCTTGGTCCCTTGACGAAGTTGGGCGGCAGGGCCCCTCGCCAGCCGAAAAATGCGGTCAAGAGAGCGGCGATTGCGCCAATCACCAAGGTGGTTGTCTGATCCATAGGACTTGAATGGCGATCCCGTCGCCGCGCCGCAAGGCCTGTTGCGACTTATTTGCAGCTCAAACGCCCAAACATAGCCAGTGATGGGATGTCGCAGCAAAAATACATCTTCAAATCGTGTTTAATTTATCGCCGCTTTTGGTTAATGGTTCGTTTACACCCTATCAAACGGGCGTTAGCCTAAAGACCAACAGGTGGAGACCGAATCGGATGGCCTTGGGGGAACCCTGGAGCGTTGATGGGCAAGAGCCCAAGACCCAAGAGACGGCAGAGCGCTCTGCTGTGCGCTTGGTGATGCCAGCCTCTGACCGGACCAAATCGTTAAATGCGCAGGATGTGCAAACCGCTCAGTTGGTGGAGGCGGTCTTGTCGCGCCTCAATGAGCGCTTGGATCGGACTGAAGCGGCGACGTCTGAAGCGATCCGCGGACTGCAAGAGGCCTTTGATAGGCTGGCCAATTCCGATGACGGTGGATTGGGTGAGCGTCACAGTGTTGAACATCGGTTCGAGACGCTGGCGCGTGACCTGCATGCTCAGGTCGAGGATGTTCGCACTGATCTCGTCCAAAGCCTGAAGTCCAGTACTGAAAATCGGTTCACTCAGGTTGCCAAGGCTCTGGAGGCCATGGGCCTGCATATGCTGTCAGCCGAGCGGCGTTCCTCTGCGGCGCTTGAACAGGTCAGCGGTGAAGTGGCCCGCCTCGGCGGAGCAATGGATCAACGGCTCGGCCGTTATGAGATCGTTCAGTCCGATGCGCTTGAGCGTCTCAGTGCCGAGATCGATCGGATCGCGGATCGGCTGTCGGAGCGGATTGCCAGTTCAGAGCGCCGCTCTTCCCAAGCCATTACTGAGGCCAAAGACGAGTTTTCGCTGCTGGCCAGCAGCATGGCTGAGCGCACCTTTGAGGCCACAACCGACCTTTCCGACCGTATTCGGCAGAGCGAAGAGCGTACCGCGCGGCTCCTAGAAGAGGCCCGGGCGAAACTCGATCAACGGGTTGTGGTGCCCACAACAGTTGCCGCCGAAGTCGAAGCTCAACTTGTGCCTGAGCCCGTCAGGGTCATGGCTGAAACTCGTCCCCCTGAACCGAGCTTGATCAATCCGTTTATGGCCATGGACGAGGTTGAGGCGGAGCCGGAGGCGTCTTGGGGTGACCTTGGCGACGGGTCTAGCCTGTCTCTATCTTCACTGGACGACGTCGAGGATGGTGAAATCGACGATGAGGACGCCAGCAACTTCTTCTCGAGCGGTCTTGCGGCGGAACTGGCGGCAAAGATCAATGGTCGCCAGGCTGAGCTTTCAGACGATCTGACCGATCAGGTCATGGGGCGGTTTGCTGAAAGCCATGCCGAAGAGGTCGAGCCAGACCTAGAACTCGTCTCGGAGGCCTATCAGCCCGCGATTGCCGCGCCCTTGTCGGTTATCCAAGGCGATGGTGACGTTCTGTTCGCGCCGTCTCCCTCCAAAGGCCGTGCGACCCGTCGGCAAAAGCAAGCCCTGCCGCGCAGGGCCATCGTCGCCAGCTTGGCGGTCATTTCCGTCGCGGTCGCTATTGCCGGTTTGGCGGTGATTGGCTCTGGTCAGCAAAACCTTTCTCCCGCCCAAGCCTTTGAGACTGTGATGGCTACGCTCAAGGGAGAGCGCAAAGGCTCTGTTCCGATTGCCGATGCCAGCCATATGGTGCAGGCCGCAGCGCCCGCGCAGAAGCCCGCGCCCCGAGCCGCCGTCGCAGCCCTTGGCCCCGATCTGACCGATACCACTGCTAGCGGACCGATTGAGTCGGTCACCCAATCGAAATCGGTCATTTCCTCGCGGGACTATGCCACGCTTCTGAAGAGCCTATCCTCTAACGCCGGGACGGGTTTGCCCAAGCTCAAGCGCCTTGCCGAGCAGGGATATGCTCCGGCTCAAAATGACTTGGCTAAGCTGTTTGAAATTGGTGATCTTGGTCTGGCCAAGGACTTTTCGGCGGCCCGGCTTTGGACCGAACGGGCGGCAAAGTCCGGTGTGGTCGAGGCAATGCACCGGATGGGGCTCTATCACTATTACGGGCAAGGCGGGG
>CALFYB010000422.1 GCA_937952995.1 uncultured Caulobacteraceae bacterium | reverse complement strand
GGATTTCCGGTCACTTGCAGCCATGCGCTTTCGATCCTTGGATTCCTTGCGGGGGCTGGCGGCTTTGGCCGTTGTCTTCCACCACTGTTTGCTAACGCTGCCCGCCAGTGCCTATGGCCGTGGCGGCGTGCCTTGGCTTTTCGCAGCCACCCCCTTACGCCTGTTGGTCGACGGACCGGGGGCGGTGTTGTTATTTTTTGTGTTGAGCGGCTTTGTTCTGGCCGCCTCAATCGAGGCGGGGCGCAAGCATGAGGACGGGGCGTTCCATTATGAACGCTTCGCCGCCAAGCGGTTCTTGCGCATCTATCCGCCCTTTGCCGCGATCATTCTGGCGTCTGCGGGCCTTTATCTATTGGTCCAGCCCTCCCCCATCGAGGGCTTGAGCGGATGGTTCAACCATCAATCGTGGGCCTATCCGGTTACTCCGCAACTCATCGTCGGACATTTGCTGATGACCGATCAGCACCGCGACATGAGCCTGATGAACGTCATGTGGAGCCTTGTCCACGAGTTGCGCATCTCGATGATCTTTCCGCTGGTCTTCTTTGGTCTCAGGGCACGCCCTGGAATCACCCTGCTGGTTACAGCCCTGTTGAGTGCCGCAGCGAACTACGCGTTGGGAAAATATCAACTCGATCCTGTCACCCAGACCCTCTGTGGGTCGGCGCAATATGTGCTGATGTTCGCGGTTGGAACCTTGTTGTTCCTCCACCACCAGACCCTTTCGGCGCTGGTTCAAAAGAGCCGAGGCCTCGGCACCGCTGGCTTGATCCTTCTCGGGGCGTGGCTTTTCTATCAACCTCGAGGAATGGCTGTGTTCGGCCTATGGGGCATGGGTCTGGCCGCGACCTGCTATGTGATCGCCGCCTTCGCTAGCCCTACGCTTGTGCGTCTGTTGTCAGGCGGAGCGGCGAGTTGGCTGGGCAAGGTGTCGTTCAGTCTTTATCTGGTGCACCTGCCCATTTTGCTGACGCTGATGCACCTTTTTGCTGACAGGGTTTCGGTCGCAGTGCTGATCGCCGCCACGGTGCTCCTGTCGCTCCTCTTCGCGGGCCTGTCCTACCAGTGGATCGAGCGCCCTATGATGGAGTTTGGCCGAAGGGTCACCCAGCCAAGGCCTGCGAAGGCTAGCTGAGCCGGTCGGCGACCAGACGTCCAGCGACGGCGCAGATGGCTGTCAGACTGGCGCCCCAAACAATGTCCACGACGGCGACCTTTACGGTAAAGCCGTTCAAAGTCGCCAGATTGGTCAGGTCATAGGTCCCGTAGGCCAAGGCCCCAAACAGAGCACCGAGCAAAGCCACTTGAGCCAGCCCCATCGAAGGGTCCGAGGGCCGAACAGCAAAGACTAGGATGCCGACCACATAGGCAGCATAGAACAGCCCTGCCACGGCGATGTTGGGCACGGCCCGCATCAGGGCCCCCATCTCTTGGCGATAGAAACCGCCCATGGCCGATAGCCAGACGAAGTCTATGCCTAAGAACACCAGAAGAGTGGCAGCATAGACCATGAGGCTGCGGGTCATAGGCGTGATCTCCAAGCCGTCATTGCGGCATACCGGCTAGACATAGGGCATGTACAGCTTAGGTCAAATTGGGCAGGAATCAGGCTCAAGGACGCGGCGCACGATCTCCGAACCACCAGGCCAGCGCGGTTGCGGCCGAAAAGCTGATGGTTTCAAGGCTTGAGGCGATCAATGGCGAGGGTAGATCCTTGTCAGCGCTCGAATGAAAGACGACGATAAACATCACCGCAAACAGGACCCATAACAGCAGGGTCAGTATGGGCCGGGTTAAACTGCGGACTGCGGCCACCCAGCGATAGCTCGCTTCGCTCTGATCCGCCTCGATTGAGGCTGTCAGCCCGGCATAGGAGCCTTGGATCTGAGCCAGCCCTTGCGCCTGCATGGCCTCTTGCGACTTTGAGGTCTGCGCCAATTCGGCCATGGCCCGTTCGTGGGCGATTTCTTGAGCGCGATCCTTGCGCTTCTCGCGAAGCTCCAGAAGGCCAACGCCGCGGTTGGCCACCGAGCCCAAGGCTCCCATCACGGCACCGACCGCGCCGCCGCTGAGTGTGTT
>CALFYB010000421.1 GCA_937952995.1 uncultured Caulobacteraceae bacterium | reverse complement strand
TACGAGATACCACTGTGTGACTGGAGTTCAGACGTGTGCTCTTCCGATCTGTCTTGGCCTGAGCGATCTCAGCCTCGGTCTCGCCATATTGCATATTGACGAAGGTGATCCCGGGGGTTTCGAGAACCGCGCGCCATTGCTCGAAGGGCGAGAAGGAGCGCAGGCGCGATCCGTCCATGCGTAAGCTCTTCCACAAAATGCCGACCTTCGGACCCGGAGGTGCCGACTTCAACTGTTCCGTCCAATAGGCGATCCGATCGGAATCGGCTGTTAGGAAGTTCTTTCTCTTGGGGAAGGCGTCAATCGATCGGCGGTATTTGCGCAATAGCGACGCGATTGGAACCCAGGCATCGATGGTCGACGGGTCTTCCACAAATTTTGCGGCCCGCAAAATGCGGTGCTCATAGCGAAAGGTGACGTGCGCGCCGACTTCGATGGACGGAAAAGACTGTTGGAACAGATCGACCAACCGCTCTTCAACCGCCAGGGTGAGTTTCCCGTTGGGGCCAATATCTTCGAGTAGGTCAGGGATCAGATTGCCGAACAGAACCTCGTCACCCAAGCCTTGCTCGCCGATTATCAGGATGGATTTACCCCGAACATCCATCTCCGGTGTCCATTTGGGTCGGTCGATATAAAAGTGCAGGACATCGGCGAAATTGGCATCAAGGCGAACCTCATACTCGTCCCAGCCTTCTCCGATCCGGCCCAAGCACATCAGCATTGTGGAGCGAGACATCCGCATCATAGCGCGCTCATCAAGGCCGATTTTACCGGTCATGGCCTCGTCGCAAGCGTCTAAAGCCGCGTCTAGGTCGCCTAGGATCTGGTGCGCATTACCCAGATTGTACCGGGCCTTAGCGAAGGTCGGATCATTACGAAGCGCTTCTTCATAAAATAGCTTGGACGACGCCACATCACCCTGTTCGCTGAGCACCGTGCCGAGCGTGTTCCAAAGGAGTGGGTCTTCACGATGAACTGCGAGTGCTGATTTCAGCGCTTCGACGGCTTCGTCATATCTCTGCCCATCGCGCAGGATGCAGGCTAGGTTGTTGGCGACCTCGTTTGAGGACGGGTCCTTGGCAAGGCAGAGGCGAAACAGTTGTTCCGCGATCTCCTTCATATTCATCCGGTAGGCCAAACGCCCAAGGTCGGAGGCCACCATTTCCGGATCGTCAAGCAGTTGGAAGGCGGACTCATAGCACTTGAGCGCGTTTACCAGATCGCCTGTCTTCTCTTTTGAGATGGCCAGAAGGTACCAGCCGAGACCGTTTCGTTCGTCTTTATCAAGGACCTCGAGCGCTAACTCAGTCGACTTGGCATAGTTGTCCTGCTTCAGGAAATCCAAGCAGCGATTGATTAACGGAATAAGCGCCTGCTGGCGCAGAGCGTTTGCGTGGGTCTTGATCCTTTTTAACGAGCGCTTGGAGGCCGAATCGCCTGCCGTTTGTGAGGCCGCAACTTGAGGAGCAGCTTGGGCACCGGCAACCACCTGCTCACCCAGTTTCGTGGGATCAAGTTGGAGCCCAAAGGCGGTAGACGACTTTAGTTGGTTGCGTTTTGCCATAGCTGGCCCATGGGTTTGTAGAGCCGCGTTGGGCCAATGTCATTTAAGATGGAGCTGAAACATTAACGACGCGCTAACCATATCGCGCTTATCGCATTGGACTGGTCGTCCCGACTTCGTACAACAATAAATTCGCATTCAATGTGTTGCGGTATAGGGTTGACGAACGTGGTGGGCTTTTGGTCTGCTACGGCAACGACCATCTGATCCACGGTCTGAACATCGGAGCCTGCCCAGATGCCCCTCAAGCTGTCACTAAAACCAGGCGAAAAATTCGTTCTGAATGGGGCCGTCGTGCAAAACGGAGATCGGCGGGGAACGCTGATCTTGCAGAACAAGGCATCCGTTTTGCGCGAAAAAGACATTATGCAGGAGGCTGAGGTTACGACACCGTCACGGCGTATATATTTCCCCGTGATGATGATGTACCTAGATGAAGCATCGGCTCACCAGTATTATGACGAGTTCGTTCTAAGATTGAGTGAGTTTATGGCCGTGATCGAGAATCCGAGCGTGCTTGCGGATTGCGTTGGCATCTCGAGGCACGTTCTAGCTCGGGAATTCTATAAGGGTCTGATGTTGGCCCGTAAGTTGATGGAATACGAAGACGAGAGGTTGGCGAATGTCGCTGCAGGCCTACCAAAAAGCGTCAGCGCGGGCTGAAAATCCGCGTGAGATGGAATACCGCCTGTTCGGGCAGGTAACCCGCGCCTTGATGGCCGCGGCGGAAGTCGACGTGTCTGATACAGCGACGCGGATTGATGCCTTGGACTGGAATCGCCGACTTTGGTCAGTCTTGGCGACGGACTGCGCTGATTCTGCCAACACTCTGCCCGTAGAACTGCGGGCGCAGATCATTTCGCTAAGCATTTGGGTAAACAAGCACAGCAGCGCTGTGATGCGTCGAGAGGAAGATTTCGGCCCGTTGATTGATGTAAATCGCATCATGATGCAGGGCTTGGCTGGGCAGGTAGACGGTCCAGCAGTCTAGGCGAGGCTTGGTTTCTTCAGCCCCCTGACGCCTGCGGTGCGATCCGATCTGCGGGTGAGTTTTTAGAATATATCATTGATTTTAGACAGTTTTTAGCCAGACGATTGGCGATACTATTTAGTAATTCTTATTATTGATTTGTTAGATAGTTCGCGCTATCAACGAGGGCGGCATAAATTGCCGGGGGGTAAAAATTACCCTGATCATACAGAAGGATCGTTGATATGGCGCTTTACAGCGTTAATACGAACCGTAATGCCATGATTGCGCTTCAGAATTTGAACGCAACGGGCGCGGAACTCGGCGTTACTCAGCAGCGAATATCTACCGGTAGAAAGGTGGATAGCTCTAAGGACAACGGCTCGACTTGGGCGATCGCTCAGTCCATGCGAGCGACCTCCACTTCACTGAACGCCGTCAAAGACTCGCTCCAGCGCGGTCAGTCTACACTCGATGTGGCCCTCGCCGCTGGTTCGTCTGTTTCGGATCTGCTCTTGCAGATGAAGGAAAAGGCGCTCGCGGCTTCGGATACGACCCTCGATACCTCCAGCCGCTCGGCCCTGAATGAAGACTTCAAGGCTCTGCGCGATCAGTTGGGCAAAACTGTTGCGAACGCCGACTTCAACGGCACCAACATGATTATGGACGGCGGCATTACGATCCAGGCCCTGGCCAATGCTGACGGATCCTCCACGCTGACCGTGGCTGCCCAAAGCCTGGCCCTGGAAGGAAGCATCGTGACGGTAGCTACCACCGCGACGATCGGAAGTTTGTCCGCATCCTCAAAGATGATCGCCACCCTCACGGCGTCCATCACCAATGTCAGCACGGCCTTGGCCAAGATGGGCGCTCAATCCAAGGCTATTGAGCTGCATGCCACCTTCATTTCCAAGCTGCAGGACAATCTGGATGCCGGTGTTGGTAATCTGGTGGATGCCGATCTGGCCAAGGAAAGTGCCAAGCTACAGTCGCTGCAAAGTAAGCAGCAGCTGGGTATTCAGGCCCTGTCCATTGCCAACCAGTCGACCTCGACCCTGCTCGGACTGTTCCGATAGGGCTGGCATTCGCTCTTGTTCGAGCGGGTTTGGGGGAGGAGATCGGAAGAGCGTCGT
>CALFYB010000420.1 GCA_937952995.1 uncultured Caulobacteraceae bacterium | reverse complement strand
GCCAAGGGGCATCCGTGGGATGCCGCCAAGGGCTTTGATCTATCAGCACCGATCAGCCCCATCCGACGTAAGGCTAACTGTCCCTTATCCCAAGAGGGTATAGGCCAGGCACATGGGAAGATATGGCTGACGGTCGATGGCCAATCGCGACAAGACGGGCAGCTTGAAGACATGATCTGGTCGATTGGTGAAACCATTGCCCAGGCGTCTCGCCTTTGGGCCCTAGCGGCCGGTGATTTGATATCTACAGGAACGCCTGAGGGTGTTGGCCCGATCGAACGCAATGAAACCGTAAAGGCGGAGATTGCGGGGGTTGGCGAATTATTGTTTAAACTACTATAATTATTCGAGTCCATTTTAGTAATAGTGATTGTTATAATCAATAGAGTTTAAATATATTCATCTCAAACCCTGCAGGATTGGTCTATTTACATTAGATCGTCTTGCAGGAGTCACCTTTGGATCGTCGCGGCCGAACCCTTGATGGATCGTCTTGGGGTCGCAAAATTCGGACTGGATTGGTCTGGGCCGGCGCCCTGTCGGTGATACCCCTAAGTTTTGCTTTCGGCAGTTACCTTCAATTCCAAAAATATGATGAAGCGCGTGACTCGCTGCAAACCATCTCCGACCGTGCCGCCGTCGAAGGCGCCTTCGTCTATTTTACCAATCGAAACATCGCCGAGGTCGACCGGAAAATTGCCGGGGAGCAACAGGTTGGCGACATTCTGCACAAGTGGGAAAGCTCGCAGCGGCGGGTAAGAAACGTCACCTGGAAGGTGAATGCAGACCCCGTTGAGAGGCGCTTTGATGTGGATGTTATGGCCGACAGCGCCACTATTCTGAGCGCCCTGCCCCTCATTCAGCTTGTTCCCATAAAGGTCTCAACCTCGGTCGACCCAACCCGCCGATCGCTCGAAGTCGCGCTGATCCTCGATAATTCCAGCTCGTTGACCGATTTGGATCAGTTCACCGCCATGCGGCGTGCCGCGAAAGATTATGTCAACGATCTTATCGATGCGGCGGGATCTGGCGTAAAGATCTCGATCATCCCTTGGGCCGCACTCGTCAATATCAACTCGGAGGCGGTTGAGCCGGTAGACGGTTCAGCGGTTAGAGATATTGATTATTTGGCCACAGGCTCTCGACGCTCACCGCTGCCGCCCTTTCAATCGAGGCTGGCCGTCATTGCGGAACCGACAGAACCCTCGCCGTCCCTCCTCCCCGATCGTTTAGCCGAGCTGTCCAGTCCGACCCAATGGCGTGGCTGTGTTCGCTCCGCACCCGGTGAGGTTCAGATTGATGCAGACAATGTCGTGGTTAAGCCGATCGATGACCAGCCACCGCGCAACGGTGTTTGGCCTGTAGCCCTGCTGAGTTCGAGCATCCAAACACCGTTCATTGGACAATGTTTGGCCTATCAGATGATCGATCAGGTCCCCGAGACAGACAATACAGACTCAGGTCGGCCAACCCAGGCCAAATTTCGCGGATCGGGCCGACCTGCCGCTTTCGGTAGGAAGCGCATTCATAAGGCCGAGCTCGTCAGACAATGTGTGAAATGGAGTTACTCCAACTCAATCCACCAATGTTTCGACCAGACAGGCCCAAGTGCCGTGACCGGCAACCAAAATGGGACCCTCAATGCCTTTCAGCCTGTAACCCAAGACTGCTCTAGCGAGCTGACCTCAAGTCGCCCGGTTAAAACCGGGGTCAATCGGGCCTGTTTGTCAGATCCAAACGAGGTCGACTATCTCAAGTCGGGTGGAGCAATCTGTCCTTGGGGAACCGACGCCCTTCAGCCGGTCGAGCGGAGCGTTTGGGGTCAGGTCTACACACCCATTGCCGGTCCCAACCTCAACTGTCCGGCATCAATCCTTCCCCTATCGAGCAACCGACGTCAGATTTTGGATAAGTTGAACGAGCTTTATCCAGTCCCAGGCGGTAGCCAATCGGATGTCGGGCTGATTTGGGCGCTGCGCACGCTCTCTCCTAGTGCCTATTGGACACGGTTTTGGGGATTAGACGAGCGGCAAAGGGCATCTGGCTTCGGCCCGGCCAATCGCAAGATAGCGGTCCTCATCACCGACGGCCGCAATGAAGCGCCGCTCGATTTTGAAGGCTATTATGGCTGTACGCGTGAAAGCCGTCGCGGCAGCGGTGCCTGCTGGCGTTCGGGCAATGTCGCCAATCTCAACCTATCCAGCCTAAACGCCCTCACCCTGTCCGCTTGCCAGGTGATGCGCGAAACCTATGGCATCAAGGTCTATGTCATATTGACAAACGGTTCGGACCCCAACGCTAGACGTTTGGCAGCCCAGTGCACTGGGTCAGAGAATAATGTTTTGACACCAAGCGGAGAAGATCTCGAACTATTGTTGAAATCTTCATTTAATGATTTGCTGCGTCCAGCGCCAAACGATGGCGCCACGCGATAGAACAATAGTTAAAATTATTGATATTCACGAAAGAGGCTGAGCATGGAAGCAAGGCTGAACTCTCGGTTTTCTAAAAAAGTACTCGGGGCGGACGGTGGCAATGTGGCCATTATCGTCGCGGCCTGCCTCATACCGATCACGTTGGCACTTGGCGCAGCGGTAGACTACCGTCGCTTTGTGTCGACCAAGGCCTTCGTACAAGAGGCCGCAGACACGGCGGTCTTAGCGGGCGCTAAGGTCTATTTTGCCAACAGCCTGTCGGATAGCTCAGTGCGGATGGCCGCCGCTAACCTTGCAGCTCAGGCCAGTTTAGATCTTTCGCTAAGAGGGCGGTCAGATCAGATCCAACATCTGGCTTGGTCACAGCAGGTGGACGTCAGCGGCGGCAAGATTGTTTTGACCGTAACCGGGGCCTCCCCCAATATTTTTGGAGGACTTTTTAACATCGCGGAGCTCCCCTTCCGCGCATCGGCAGAGGCGGCCTCTGGCGGCAAGCCGGTCGAGATCGCCCTGATATTGGACAATACCTCTTCAATGTTCACAGGTGGGCGATTTACGCTCATGCGGCAGGCGGCCAAAAACTACGTGAATCAGGTCTACGCCTTGGGCGGCGACCGCGTGAAGATCGGTGTGGTTCCGTGGACAACGGTCGTTAATATCAATTCAGAGGCCATTTTGGCGACGGACCCTGCGGCCGTTGCTGCGAGCACACCCCCCATTTCAGGCTCGGGTCGCGAGGTTGAATCCCCTGCCCTCGATCGCCTCAGCGTGTTGGCTGAGCCGCGCAACGCAACGGTCGCCCTAACATCCGCTAGGCTGTTAGATCTGTCCCGTCCGACGAGGTGGCGCGGTTGCATTCGGTCTGCGGACAACGAGGTTAAGGTTTCTGCCAGTGGCACAGTGACCCAGCCGATTAGCGACGCCCCTCCCCCGACGCGTTTTCCAGCGGCACTGCTGGAGTCGTCGGCAAACCCGACTAATCTTTCTTATTGTACAGCCTATGCGGACGTACCGCCCGGGCCACCGGCACCTCCGAGCCCACCTCCGCCGCCACCGCCGGTCCCATTGGGATGGCTCAGCCGGCCCGGACCAATCTATGCGTCGAGCGGTTCGGCAAGTCAGGCCTATAATCCCCTATCCCCCCATGATTGGCTTTCAGCGCGCTACCGTTCTGTCGCTCTGCAGTGCGTAAACACCGTCTATTCGGGGTTAGTGTCTTGCACCCAAAGCAGCGCGATCCACGCGAACGGCACCTTGAACGCCTATTTCAGTCGGCCTCGGGCCTGTTCATCGGCCAGGGACGCGAGCAATCGTCCTATCTCGAGCTCAACCCTGCCTGCTTGCCTCTCAGATCCGAATGAACCCGACTACCTTAATGCGGGCGGGGCAATATGCGGCTGGGAGATTGACGCCTTCCCGTCCTATGCGACTACGAGGCTGACCACCCCGGCATGGACGCGGGCAATGCCGATATCAGGGCCAAATCTCAACTGCCCCGTTTCAATCTTGCCGCTCTCGGGAAACCGAAAGCAGGTTTTGGATAAGCTGGATGAGATGTATCCGGTTCCGGGCGGCACCCAAGCCGACGTGGGTCTGCTTTGGGGGTTAAGGATCCTGTCACCGAGCGGCTATTGGAAACAGTTTTGGGGCATGACCGACCAACAGGCACCGTCACCGTTTAAATCGAACCAATCCTATAAGATCGCGGTGATCTTGACCGATGGTAAGAACGAAGCGCCCACGCAATATGAGGGCTATTACGGATGCACCAATACCGGGCGGTCTGCAGCAGGCAATTGCTGGAGATCACCGAACCTCGGCATTCTCAATAATATGGCCGCAGATAATATGACCCTCTCGGCCTGCAATATCATGCGCGATAGATATGGCATCGATGTCTATTTTATTCTGGTCGATGTTACAGATCCGTCTGATCGCACTAGCGACCGCGTGCGCGCCTGCTCCAGGTCACGCCATTTCAACGAGCAGCGGTGGGTTAAGCGACGTGTTCAACAACTTGGTTGCGCGCAACCTGCATCTAACCCAATAGGAGCCCTCAGACCGGTCAGTTTATATATGCGCCAAACCTTGCGCCCGATTTTCGGTTCGCTATCAGTGGACGCCAGCGCCGGAGGGGTAGATTCGATGGTTAAAGACCTTATTGAAAAAAACCGTGCATGGTCGTTGGCCAAGACAGAGGTTGATCCAAACTTCTTCAAGCGGTTGGCATCGCAGCAGTCGCCGGAATTTCTTTGGATTGGCTGTTCTGATAGCCGAGTACCCGCCAATGAGATTGTTGATCTGCTTCCGGGAGAGCTCTTTGTCCATCGCAATGTGGCTAACGTAGTGGTCCATACAGATCTCAATTGCCTCTCAGTTTTACAGTTTGCGATTGATTTACTAAAAGTTGAACATGTTTTAGTTGTTGGCCATTATGGCTGTGCTGGTGTGCATGCAGCACTTAGCGGCCGGCGCGTCGGACTTGCTGACAATTGGTTACGGCATGTTAAAGATGTAGGTCAAATGCATGAGCGCTATTTAGGGGAAGCCCTATCAACCGCAAAAAAACAAGATCGCTTATGCGAACTCAATGTGATCGAACAAGTAGTGAATGTCTGCGAAACGACCATCGTGCAAGATGCCTGGTCGCGCGGACAAGAATTAACTATTCATGGCTGGGCTTACCGTTTAGAAAATGGCCTTATTAACGATTTAGGCATGACCGTTGGCGCTCCCGCTGAACTGGCTATTGCCCACTCTAAGAGTCTCGCTCGTTATCAAGCAGAAAAATAACAAGGTGCGCCGGGCGGTTCTGTCTTTACTAATGTGGGGCAGTTTTGATCTGGCTTAAATCTGCACTGAACCATCTTTTGGTGGGGCTTTTAAATGCCTTAACCTATTTGCCATATCCGGCCCTAGTGCACCTAG
>CALFYB010000419.1 GCA_937952995.1 uncultured Caulobacteraceae bacterium | reverse complement strand
GATTAGCAGCATCATTGAATCTTCCAGCCTGCTAACCGCCGGTCTGGGGGAGGGGACCTACCGCAACCAGTGCGCCAGTTGTCACGGGGTTGATCGCAAGGGCAGCCCGCCGCTATTTCCTTCGCTCGAGGACGTTAAGGCGAACCTGTCAGAAGCCGAAATTGCCGGTGTGATCAAGAACGGCCGGGGGCGGATGCCAGCCTTTGGGGGATTGCCCGCCAACACCTTGGCCAATGTCGTGTCCTATCTGACGACCGGCAAGGACTTGCCGGGGACCGAGCGTCCGCCGATCTCGTTGCAGGGTCGGCTAGCGCCGTCGCAAACCCAATATACCTCGACCGGAAACCGCAACTTCGTCGATCCCGATGGCTATCCTGGCGTCAAACCGCCTTGGGGCACCTTGAACGCCATTGATATGAGCACGGGTCAGTACCTTTGGACCGTTCCCTTTGGCGTTACCGGGACCATGGGCCCAGAGTTCGGTGGCAGCAATACCGGGGGCGCGGTGATCACCGGCAGCGGCTTGATGTTCATCGGCGCGACGGCGGATCGCAAGCTCCATGCCTATGACACCAAGACCGGAAAGCTACTTTGGGAGACGACCCTAACGGCACCCGCACAGGCCACGCCTGCGGTCTATTCGATCGATGGGCGGCAATATGTCGTGGTCGCGGGCAGCGCAAGGGCGGGCCGCGCCATGGGGCAGGACAATTCACAAGCGATCACGGACGGTCGTCCGGCTGGCGGCTATTTCGCCTTCGCCCTGCCTCGATAACGAGGCAGGGACGCTCATTGCGGCGGAGGTCTTAGCGCTTGTCGGTCGTAAAGCCGAAAATGGTCGTTGAGCGGAAGGTCTCGCCTGGCCGCAAGATGGTGGTCGGTAGGCCCTGAAGGTTCGGGCTATCCGGCAGGTGCTGGGTCTCCAAGGCGACGGTCGGGCCCTGGACGAAGGGCTTGCCCGCATCGCTCAATAGGCCAGCGCGTGCACCGGCAGGGGTATAGACCTGCATGGTCGGCTCGGTCGTTCGCAGTTCTAAGACCCGGCCGCTGGCTGGATCATGCAGGCGTGCTGAAACCTTGTCCAATCGGTTCAGGCCTTTGCGGATAATGAACGAGTGGTCATAGCCAAGGACCTTTCCGGCAGGCGCGGGGGGTGTATTGGGCCCCGGGGTCGCAAAGGCTGGATCTGTAGCCGCAGCAATCCGGTCGGCCAGCAAGGTCGGCTTGGTCAAATCAAAGGGTGTACCCTTGACCTCCATCATCTCGCCGGTTGGGACGGAGTCCGCATCCTTGACCGCGACCTGATCGGCCATGACTTGAAGGTCGTGGGTATAGATCGGTGTGGTGCTGTTGCCGTTCAGATTGAAATAGATGTGGTTCGTTAGGTTGACGACGGTGGCCTTGTCCGTGACCGCTTCGAAATCAAGCCGCAGGGCATTGTCGTTGGTGAACCGGTAGGTCGCCTTGACCTTCAGGTGGCCGGGAAAGCCCTGATCGCCATCCGGGCTGTCCAAGGTCAGGGTGACCGCAGCGCCGTCCTTCTTGTTGATCGGCAAGGCGGTCCAGATCCGCCGCGTATAGGCGACGGTTCCGCCGTGGATGGTCACGCCCTTGGCATTGGGTTGCAGCGGATAGTGCACGCCGTCGAGCGTAAACCCGTTGCGCAAACGGTTGGCATAGCGCCCAACGAGGGAGTTGGCATGGCCCATGGTTTCCCAACCGGCCAGATCGGACATACTCATCACGACGTTGCCGAACTGGCCCTTGCGGTCCGGCACGCGGATGGCCGCTACGGCACCGCCATAGTCTAGGATGGTCGCGCTCGCACCCTTGTCGTTCACCAAGGTGTAGGACCGGACGGTCTGGCCGTCCTTGGTCACGCCATAGTTGGCAACCTGAACCTCGCTCGCTAAAGCGCCAGTCCCTAAAAGGGCGGCAGCGCTTACCAGTAGCCATAGTCTAGACTTAAAGCGCATTGGCGAGCTCCCTGCTCTCAACTGTATGCAACCTCGCTTGAGCAACGAGGTATTTGTTGGTGAAACGACCGATGTCACGTCATCGGAGCTGCTCTTCGAGCACTATGTTGTCAAGGAAACAATGGCCCCGCTATTGGCCATAATTCAAAGGGTGAGAGCCCATTTGTCGCTTGGGTTTCTTGCATACAATGACGTTGACGGTGCCTGTTATTGCACCCTACTCTTTGGCCCATAAACGCAGTCAGAAGGTCGTCGCCACAGTCTTGGCCTCAACATGCGTGGTGGATGAGGGAGACGACCGAATGGGGCATGTTTCACGGCGTAGCCTGCTGCGTGCTTCGGTTGCGACCTCAGCGCTCGCGCTCTGTGGCCTTTCGGCATTGACAGCCTCTGCTCAATCCTCTGATCCGGCCAATACGGAATGGCGTAGCAACGGCGGTGATCTGGCTTACACGCGTTACGCGCCATTGACGCAGATCAACGCCGACAATTTCTCGAAACTTCAGGTCGCTTGGCGGTTTCGTACCGACGCCTTAGGGCCCTCGCGAGAGAACAATCTTGAAGCCACCCCGCTGATGGTCAAGGGGCGGCTCTATATGACGGCAGGCACGCGCCGCGACGTGGTCTGTCTGGATGCCACGACCGGTGAGCTGCTGTGGATCTATCGCCTCGATGAAGGCGCGCGGGCCCGTAATGCCCCGCGTCAACTGTCTGGCCGCGGGGTCGGCTATTGGGCCGAAGGCGACAAGGAGCGGATCATCTTTGTGACCATCGGCTATCAGATGGTTTCCCTAGATGCCAAGACCGGCCTTCCGGACCCAGAATTTGGCACCAAGGGCATTGTCGATCTGAAGCAGAATATTGACCAGGATCTTGATCTGGATACGGCCGATATCGGGCTTCACACCGCCCCCACCATCGCCAAGGGGGTCATCATTATTGGTGCGGCCCATACCGCAGGCAACACGCCTAAGGTCCGCAAAAATGCCAAGGGCTATGTCCGAGGTTTCGACGTTAAGACCGGCAAGCGGCTTTGGATCTTCCACACCATTCCGCAGAAGGGTGAGTTCGGATACGACACATGGCTCAAGCCCGGCTCAGCGGAAGATGCAGGCAATACCGGGGACTGGGCCCAGATCGCGGCGGACGAAGAGCTTGGCCTCGCCTATCTGGGCGTTGAAATGCCGACCGGCGACCAGATGGGCATCTACCATCCTGGAAACAGCCTCTTTAGTGAATCGATCGTCGCGGTCGACATTCTGACGGGTCAGCGCAAGTGGCACTACCAAATGGTCCATCACGGCCTTTGGGATTACGATGTGCCCTGTGCGGGCATCCTTTGCGACATCCCTCATAATGGGAAGATCATCAAGGCGATTGCGCAGCCCACCAAGCAGGGCTTCATGTTTGTCCTAGATCGCCAAACCGGTGTGCCCGTCTGGCCGATCCTTGAGAAGAAGGTCGCTAAAGGGAATGTTCCCGGGGAATGGTATGCGCCGACCCAGCCGTTCCCCTCCAAGCCGCCTGCCTTTGACCGTCAGGGCACAGGCGTTGACGACCTGATCGACTTCACGCCGGAGTTGAGGGCGAAGGCCGTCGAGATCGCCAAGCACTACAAGCTGGGCCCACTTTATACGCCGCCAGTCCTTGCATCGCTGGAGACGACTTGGGGGGTTCTCAACCTGCCGGGCTATACGGGCGGAGCCAATTGGCCAGGCGGTGCCTATGACCCTGAAACCCATCGGGTGTTCATCTATTCTCAGACGACGTTCCTGTCGCCCGGCAGCATCGTGCCCAATTCCAACACGGACATTTCTGATTTTGAATATGTCCACGCCAATCCGGGAGCCGGCGTGCGGCGTCAGCGGGCCATGGGTGCTCAGGCGGACGATGCTGAAGGCTCAGGCGGCGAAGGCGGCGGATCGAGGGCGTCTAGCGCCAACCCGAGCGGTGAACTGCGTCCCGGCCAATTGACCGTTGACGGACTGCCGATGGTAAAACCGCCCTATGGCCGTGTGACTGCGATCGATCTTGAGCAAGGCTCGATCGCTTGGCAGGTGGCCCATGGTGAAACACCGGACAATATCCGCAATCATCCGGCCCTTAAGGGTTTGAAAATCCCGCGTACAGGCCAAGTGGGCAAGGCGGGCGGCATGGTGACCAAGACCCTGTTCATCATCGGCGATAGCGGTGGATTTACCGACGAGACCGGGCGCAAGGGCGCGCGGTTGAGGGCCTATGACAAGAATACAGGCGAGGAGCGGGGTGCCGTCTACCTTCCTGCCGCCCAAACCGGATCGCCCATCACCTATATGCTAAACGGGCGCCAATATGTGGCCGTCGCCGTCGGCGGCAGTAACGGTAACGCCGCAGAGCTGATTGTCTTTAGGCTACCAAGCAACCTCATCACTACGAACACCACAGCGGGCCAATAGGGCTGGCCTGACACAAATTTCCCGACGCGCTGCGGCGCACCGGTAGGATGGAGAACTTTAGATGACGAACCTGACCCGCAGAGGGCTGCTGGCAACCACCTCGGCTGTGATGCTGATGGGCCGCAGCGTGGCAAATGCTCAAGCTGCATCGACCACAGCGCCCGCCAATACCGATTGGTTGCACTATGCCAACGACCTTGGCTCGTCGCGTTATGCGCCGCTTGACCAGATCAATGCGGCCAACTTCAACAGCCTTGAGGTCGCATGGCGGTTCAGTACCAATGCGCTGGGGCCTCAGCTTGACGCCTATTTCAATGCCACCCCCCTCATCGTGAAGGGCACGCTCTACAGCACGGCGGGCAATGCGCGCTATGTCGTGGCCCTCGATGGCGCAACGGGTCAGTTGCTTTGGACCTATCACCACGATGAAAAGGGACGACTGGGCACGCGCTCTGGCTCAGGTTTTGGCGTCTCCTACTGGACCGATGGTCAGGTCGAGCGGGTTCTCTACGTCACCCGCAGCTATCAGCTGATTTCGCTTGATGCCAAGACCGGCCTGCCGGATCCGACCTTCGGGGTGAACGGCGAGCTTGATCTGCGACTGAACTGGGATCAGGACGTCGATCCGGTCAAGGGCGTGGTGGGCCTTCACTCCCCGCCGCTGATCATCAAGAACACCGTTGTTGTGGGAACGGCACCAACGGCGGCTGTAAAGGCCTATCTGCGAGGCTTCGACGTCCGCACAGGCCAGCGCAAATGGATCTTCCACACCGTCCCCCGCAAGGGTGAATATGGCTACGAGACTTGGCTCAAAGAGGGTCAGGCCGAAGCGACGGGCAATATGGGCGTCTGGGCCCCTATGACGGCTGACGAGGATCTGGGCCTACTTTACGCCCCCGTTGAGATGCCGCCGACCGATCTGATCGGTGTGTCGCGTCAAGGCACAACCCTGTTCGAAGAATCGCTCGTCGCGCTGGATGCCGAAACCGGCGAGCGCCGTTGGCACTACCAGTTTGTCCATCACGGTCTGTGGGACCGGGACACGCCTTGCGCCCCGATCCTTTGCGATATCGAAAATAAGGGCAAGATGGTCAAGGCCATCGCCCAGCCGACCAAGCAGGGCTATCTCTACGTACTCGACCGGATCACCGGAAAGCCCGTTTGGCCGATCAAGGAGCGTCCCGTTCCCAAGGGCGAGGTTCCGGGAGAATGGTATTCTCCGACCCAACCCTTCCCAAGCGCTCCGCCGCCCTTCGAGCGGCAGGGTTTCTCGGTCGATGATCTGGTCGACTTCACGCCTGAGATCAAGGCACGGGCCCTTGAGGTCGCCAGCCATTACAAGATGGGCGGGCTTTATGAGCCACCGCTGCTCAAGAAGCCCGATGGGCTTTGGGGATCGATTGCCATGCCCGGAACGCAGGGCGGGGCCAACTGGCCCGGTGGCTCATACGATCCGGAAAAGAAGTTCATCTTTATCTATTCCAAGACCGCGCCCGAAGTGATCAGCATCACGGCGGATGCCGAGGGCAAGCTCTCCCAGAAGATCGGACCTGCCCCACCGGCGGGGGATGCCAACGGGGGCATGTTCGGCGGCACGGCCAGCCTTAAGGGCGGATCGCCCGGCCGTATTGCTCCAGCATCGCCGAACCTAAAAGATGGGTTGAATGATCCGGTTCTACCCGGTGTTCTTTCCGTGGCCGGTCTGCCGCTGAACAAGCCGCCCTATGGACGGATCACAGCCTACGACATGAACAAGGGTGAAATCGCTTGGCAAGTTGCCCACGGTGAAACACCCGACTTCATCAGGAACCACCCCCTCTTGAAGGGCTTGACCATTCCTCGGACCGGTCAGGCAGGCATCTTGGGAACCTTGACGACCAAGTCCTTGGTCATCTGCGGCGACTGCGGGCTCTTTACCGACGAGACGGGCCGCAAGGCTGCGCGTCTTCGCGCCTATGATAAGGCAACGGGTAAGGAGGTCGGCGCGGTTGTGCTCGAGAAGGCTCAAACCGGCGCGGCCATGACCTACATGCTGGGCGGTAAACAATATATCGTCACGGCCATGGGCAGTGTGAGAGGTGCCGACCTTATCGCCTATCGCTTGCCTGACACCTCACGCCAGCCTCAAGCGGCACCGCGTGTGCAAGACCCACTATAGATTTAGAAACCAACCGGGGCAGCGCAGGCTGCCCCGACCATGGCCTTAAGGGACCTACGATGATCCGAGCACAATCCGCCCATCTGTGGCGTGGTATTGGCTGCTTGCTGATGTTGGCAACCGCCACCTTGGCCAGCCCCACCTTGGCCAAGCCAAGCCAAGGCGGACTATTGGTATCCACCGCTGAGGGGCCAATTCATGGCGCACTCAAGGGTGACGTTCGGGTCTTTAGTGCCATTCCTTATGCCGCCCCGCCCGTGGGCCCGCTTCGGTTTCGTCCGCCGCAACCCGTTGCGTCTTGGAGCGTGCCCCTAGAGGCCACAAAGGCACCGCCCGCTTGCCCGCAGGCGGCCTCTGGCGACCCTGCTGGCCGCGAAAGCCGCACCGAAGATTGCCTCTATTTGAATGTCTGGGCTCCCACCAATGGGGTTAAGGCGAAGGTCAAGGCGCGGCCGGTGATGGTCTGGATCCATGGCGGTGGCTTCAACGGCGGCTTTAGCGGTGCGACCCAATATGACGCCATCCACCTGTCCCGTGATGGCGACGTGGTGGTTGTCAGCATCAATTACCGTCTGGGCCTGCTCGGCCTGATGATGTCATCGGCTTTGGACGGTCAGGAACAGTCTGGAAATTACCTTATCCGCGATCAGCAAGCGGCCCTGCACTGGGTTCAACGCAATATCGCGAGTTTTGGCGGCGACCCGAAAAACGTGACCATCGTTGGCGAGTCGGCCGGTGCAAATTCGGTCCTGGCCCTATTGGCTTCTCCCGCGTCGAAAGGGCTATTTCATAAGGTGATCGCCCAAAGCCCCACCGAAAACGCCCACACCCTCAATCGGGCGGCGACGGACAAGGGGATCAGCACGGACATCATTTCCGCATTGGGCTGCGCGCAGAGTTCCGATGTTGCCGCTTGCCTCCGCGCCTTGCCAGCTGACGCCTTTATTAAGACCAAGGGCCGGATTGGTCTGGTGCAGGATCGTGAAATCTTGCCCGTCGATCCCTATGAGGCCTATCGCACTGGCGCGTTCAACCATGTGCCGGTTTTGATCGGTTCGAATTTGAATGAGGGTGCCCTGTTTGTTGCCGGCGCTGAACGGCGTTTGGGACGGGGCCTGACCGAAGAGGACTATCCCTCACAGGCGGTCGCGTTCTTTGGCCCAGCAGCCGATACCGTCCGAAAGGCCTATCCATCGGCCAAATTTGGCGGCACGGCCCTTGCCCTGTCGCAGGCTGTGACAGACCGGCGTTTCGCTTGCTATGCCGATATGGCGCGCAAAGATCTTTCGGCCTTTGTTCCCGTCTATGGCTATGAAATGACTGAACCGGATCCCGTCCAGCAACAGCCCTTCACGCCGCCGGTCGACCTGCCCAACAGCGCCTATCACACCGCTGATCTGGCCTATCTGTTCAATTCTGATGCCAACGGTGCGCCGTTGGTCGGACGGGCAGGGGCGCTTTCTAAGCGTCTTCGGCAATATTGGACCAACTTTGCACGGACAGGCTCGCCGACGCCGGCAGTATCCCAATGGCCTGGCTTTAGCGCCAAAGCCCCCGTGGTTTTGAACCTCGCTGAGCCCCCGTCGCTGTTCTCTGATGTGGCGGAACGGCACAATTGCGCATTTTTAAACTCTAACGGTTTGGTCGCCCGGCGGTGGGAGTAATCCCGCCCAACGGTGCGGCCCTAAACCGCGAAAACTTGTATACATTTGATGGCCAATTTGCCGGATTGTCGCTAAGACGCTGAGATTGAGCCCCTTGTTAGTATGCAAGACGATTTGGCTTCCATAGGCGCTTTGGGCGAAATTTTGCACGAAGCGGGGTTGGATTGATTAAAGGACTGGTTGGTATGGGCCCGCTTGCAGGCATACGCGTTTTGGATATCTCGCAGGTTATGGCGGGCCCCTATTGCTGCATGCTGCTGGGGGACATGGGCGCTGATGTCATCAAGATCGAGCCTCGTGAGGTTGGCGATTCAACCCGCAAATCGATGGGCTTTCGCCTTCGTGGCGAGGACAGCCCAGGCTTTCTCGCGCTCAATCGCAACAAGCGTAGTATCGCGCTGGATCTGAAGTCCGAGGAAGATCGCGCGATCCTCTATGCCCTCGTCAAAACGGCTGATGTCTTGGTCGAAAACGGCCGACCCGGCGTCGCCAAGCGGTTGAAGATGGACTACGAGACCATCAACGCCATCAATCCGCGCATCATCTATGCCAGCATTTCGGGCTTTGGTCAGACCGGCCCATGGGCGCAGCGCCCGGGGTTTGATCTGATGGCTCAGGCCATGTCTGGAGCCATCAGTGCAACGGGTCATCCGGGCGGAAATCCGGTGAAGAGTTCCATCCCGATTGCCGATCTTGGTGCCGCCCTGTTTGCGACCTACGCTATTTTGAGCGCCGTCATTGGGCGAGGAAAATCCGGCAAGGGCAGCTTTATTGATGCGTCATTGATTGAAGCGGCGCTTGGCCTGTCGGTCTGGGAAACGACGGAGCTATGGGGCACCGGAGCCTCACCAAAGCCTATTGGAACGGCCAACCGGATGTCTGCGCCCTATCAGGCCTTTCGCGCGTCCGATGGCCATTTTGTCCTCGGGGCTGCTAATCAAAAGCTTTGGCTTGCCTTCTTGCAAGTGACCGGACGGGAAGACTTGGCGGATGATCCAAGATTTGCGACCAATACCGCGCGTTTGGAACATCAGCCTGAATTGATGGGCGAACTGGAAGATATTTTCAAAAATCGCACAGTGAATGAGTGGGTTGACGCTCTTCTCGAAGCTGGTGTCCCGGCGGGTCCTATCTATAATTATGAGCAGGCACTCGCGACGGAGCACATTGCCGTTCGCAAAATGGTGCAGGATATCGACCACCCGGTAGAGGGATCGTTTAAGTCTCTCGGCTTCCCGGTAAAGCTGTCTGGGGACCAACAGTCCGTCCGTTATCCGCCCCCATTGCTCGATCAACATCACGATCAAATTGTCCGAGAGCTTGTGGAGAGCGGGTGGCTAAAGCCAACGCCAACTCCAGAGCCAGCTCCTGAACCAGTTCCAGAAATAGCCCCAAAATCAGCCCCAAAACCAGCCCGGGTGGCGGGTCAGTAGACCTAGTCCAAACGACCCTAATCCCTCGCTGGTGCGGGGGCATGATATCTAAATTGGAGTAAGGCACGAATGACTT
>CALFYB010000418.1 GCA_937952995.1 uncultured Caulobacteraceae bacterium | reverse complement strand
TGTCGCTGACCGGCTTGCCCATGGACAGGCATTCCAAGAGGGCCAGATCGACGGCGTTCTCTTCGACCAGATCGGCAAAGCGGCGGAAAATCGCCATGCGTGCGCGCGGCGACATGTGCCGCCAGCGGCCATCGTCCCATGCGGCCTTAGCGGAGGCGACGGCCCGGTCAATATCGCTGGCATTGCCGCAGGCGACCTCAGCCACGGTCTGGCCGTTGGCTGGATCTAGGGCGGTGAACACAGCCCCATCGGCGGCGGCGCTGAAGGCTCCGTCGATAAAGAGGCCGGTCTCGATCTTCAGGGCCTTTGCCCGCGCCTTCCAGGCCGAATGGTCAAGAGGGATCATGGGCAAGGGTCCTTGCGATAGAGGATAGGCGCGGAACGGGGCTTGGTTTAGCGCTTTGCGATCACTTCGTAGCCGGGTTCTTCTGGCTCGTCGTCGGTCATCTCGGCGGGGAAGCCTTGGCCCAGAACCTTGACGCCGCAAGGCTCTTCATAGCGGCGAATGACGTTGGGTGAGAACTCGCGCTGGCCGTAACGCTCGGCGCTGTCCTTGAAGATGTTCAAGACCAGAGGCGACAGTTCCAGCGGCACATTGTGGTCTTGCGCCAGTTGGTCGAACAGGCCGACATCCTTGATCACCAGATCCATGGTGAAGCTGATGTCGCGGCTGCCGTTGAGGATCACCTGAGACTCAGTCTCGTGCACGAAGCTGTTGCCCGACGAGATGCGGATCGCCTCATAGGCCGTGTTCATGTCCAGACCCACGACCTTGCAGGTGGTCAGGGCTTCGGCCAGCGCCACCAGATGGGCGGTGCACAGATAGTTGGTGACGACCTTCAGGCGCGAGGCGGTGCCCAGCTCGCCCGTATGCAGGATGCGGCGGCCCATGGTGGTCAGGACGGGCAGCACATATTCAAAGGCTTCGCGCTTGCCGCCAGCAAAGATGGCGATATTGCCCGTATCAGCGCGGTGACAACCGCCGGAGACGGGGCTGTCCATGATCATGGCCCCCTTGGCCTCGACCAGTTCACCCAGGCGCAGAACCTCTTCATAGTCGGTGGTGCTCATCTCAAGCCAGACCATGCCGGGACGCAGAGCCTGCAGGAAGCCGTCTTCGGCCTCGACCACATGGGCGGTGGCGGCCGGAGAGGGCAGGCAGGTGATGATCATATCGACCTGTTCGGCCATTTCCTTGGGCGAGGCGGCGCTCTTGGCACCCTTGGCCACGAATTCGGCCATCAGATCTGGGTTCAGATCGCGCACCGTCACATCGTGACCATTGCGCAGAAGGCTACCCGCCAGCTTGCCGCCGACATTTCCCAGTCCGATAAAGCCGATTTTCATTGGAATCTCATGACCATAGTTGAGGCGTTGATCCGGTTCTTTCGAGTCCGTCTCGAACAGTGAAGCGCGCGTCTAAGACCCACGATGAATTGGGTTTGTGAGAGGCCGAGCACAAGCAAACAATTGAAAATTTTAGGGAGATAGCAAAATTTTTTTCCCAAAAGGACGGGATTTCCAAGGTCGGTTGGCGAGCCTATCAAGGACGGAGCGGGCGATGATGATTTTAGCCCGTTGGAGCGCTGTTTATGTCCGATCAAACCGCACTGCCTCCCACCATTGCCCCCACGATGGCCGCCATGGTTTTGACCGGTCATGGGGACTATGACCGGCTCAGCTATCGCACGGACGTTCCGCGTCCTTCGCCTTTGGCCGGTGAACTGTTGGTCAGGGTCGGCGCGGCAGGTGTCAACAATACCGACATCAATACGCGGATCGGCTGGTATGCGACCAGCGCCGCTGAGGATGGCAGCGTCACCGACGGCAGTTGGACCGGAGAGGCCCTAGGCTTTCCCCGCATTCAGGGCGCGGATGTCTGCGGACGTGTGGTGGCGGTCGGCCAAGGGGTTGACCCGGCCCGGCTTGGCGAGCGGGTTCTGGTTCAGGCTTGCCTCGTGTCGCTGCGCCAAGGTCTGTTGGATGTCTGGCTTGGCTCAGAGCGCGACGGCGGCTTTGCGCAATATGTCTGCGTTCCCTCCGCCGATGCTCACAGGATCAACAGCGCCTTGAGCGATGCCGAACTGGCCAGCTTTCCCTGCTCCTATGCGACGGCTGAGAACCTTTTGACACGCAGCCGGGTAGGGGTGGGCGAGCGTGTTTTGATCACCGGAGCCACCGGCGGGGTCGGGTCGGCGGCGGTACAGCTCGCCAAACGTCGGGGCGCAGAGGTCCTGGCCGTGGTCTCGCCGCATAAGATGGCCGACTGCGCGGTCCTTGGTGCTGATCGTTTGATCTCGCGCGATCAGCCGCTGTTAGAGGCCCTGGGGGAAAATACCGTCGATGTGGTCATTGACGTGGTCGGCGGCGATAAATGGCCTGACCTGCTCCACGTGCTTAAGCCGCGCGGCCGCTATGCGGTCTCCGGGGCCATAGCTGGACCGATGGTCCAAATGGACCTGCGCAAACTCTATCTGAAGGACCTGACCCTCTATGGCTGCACCGCCCAAGATGAGGGGGTGTTCGAGGCGTTGGTCGGCTATATCGAGCGCGGTGAAATCAGGCCGCTGCTGGCCAAGACCTACCCCCTGTCGGATCTTGTTCAGGCCCAAAAGGACTTTCTGGCCAAGCGGCACATCGGCAAGCTGGTCGTTATCCCGCCAAACGATGAGCTAGCCCACTAAATCAGGGCTCGCGGCTGACCTTGGCGGGCTCGGCCGTGTTTGCAAAGCGGCTGATGATCCAGGTCCGAAACAGGGCCACGGCGGGATCGGCGAGGTCCTCGGGGTGGAACTTCAGATAATAGCCGAAGCCGTCTTCGAGCGCCGTGTCGAAGGGGGCAACCAGCCGTCCATCTGCCAGTTCTT
>CALFYB010000417.1 GCA_937952995.1 uncultured Caulobacteraceae bacterium | reverse complement strand
GTCTGACGCGAGGTCTGAAACGTCATCTGACCGGCTCCACCACAGCGGTGCTAGGCTTAACAACCGGCTTGGCCAGCCCGGACGTTGGGGCGCTAGGCTTGGCAGGCGCAGGCTTGGTAGGTGTAGGCTTAGTGGGTGCAGGCTTGGCCGCCGTGGGATCGCTCGCAGGCGGCTTTGGCGCGACAGGAGCCATAACCGCCGCGACTGCAGGCTTTGACGTGAGCGCGGCTGGCAGAACAGAGGACGAGGCCACAGGCGCTGGAACATCGGTCAAGGGCGGCATCTTCGCTGCCTGCAACGCCTTTTGAGCGGCAAGATCGGTGAAATCCTTGAACAGGAGAATTCGGACAAGATCGATCGGCACGGAATCTGAACTCAACCGCACTCGCCAGTGACCATCCAAGCCCTTAACCGCTGTTCCGACCGGCAGGCCACGGGGCAAAACACCGCCATCACCAGAGCTCAAGATCCGGTCGCCATTACGCACGGGGTCGATACCCCGCAGATAGTCCAGCGTCGGATTGGGGCCGCCATCTCCGGATAGGATCGCACGCGCATTGGTACGGTCCACCAAGACCGGCATGTGGCTTGCGACATCGGTCAGCAGCAGAATGCGGCTAATACCCTGCCCCGTACCGACAACACGGCCGACAAGCCCGGCGTCACTCATGACCGGCTGACCAACCCTGACGCCCTTTTCCTCACCGACATTGGCAAGGCGCGTATTGGCAAAGGGACCTCGCGCATCGAGCACGATCCGCGCTGTGACCATCGGGATCGGAGGATCGATTTTGACCCCTAGCAGAGCACGGTAGCGCGAATTGATGTCTTCGAGCGCTATTGCGGCGTCTCGCCATTGCCGCAGGCGCGCATTTTCGAGCTTCAGGCGGCGGTTCTCACTGACGGCGAAGAGATAATCACCAACGCCGTTCCCAAGGACCCGCGCCCAATCGGCTGGCGTTGACAGAACATCGGCGGCAGGAGCCACGACCCGATCAACAACGACGCGTCCAGCCCCATAGGCCTCCGCCTTATAGGTTTCGCGCCGATCGCTGAGCAAAAGGCCAAGACCCGCCACGCCCGCGACAATAACCGCCATGGCTGCCGCCCAGGTTAGCGGGACCTTGAGGTCTTGAAATGGCCCGTCCCTTAAGGACAACGCTGCTCTCCACGGCGGATCCGGACACAGCCAAGATCATAGAAATTCGTCAGGACGCGATAGATGCCGCCAAGGGCGGTTAGGACATGGAGGATTCCAATATGCCCTTCATCCAACGCGGATGCTCAAGCACCTTGCCGCAGCCCAGCGCCACGCAGGACAGAGGATCATCGGCCACCGTCACCGGCAAGCCGGTATGGTCGCGAATTTCCAAGTCCAAACCGCGCAGCAACGCGCCGCCGCCGGTCAGCATGATGCCCTTGTCGGCGATGTCAGACGCCAGCTCTGGCGGGGTGGCCTCTAGAGCAACCTTAACCGCCTCAACGATCTGGCTGACCGGCTCGGCCAAGGCGTCCGAAGCCTGCTTTTCACTGATCCGGACTTCGCGAGGTACGCCCTGCATCAGGTCGCGGCCCTTGACCTCGATCGCGAGGCCTTCGCCGTCCGCAGGCGACCGGGCGGTGCCGATTTCCTTCTTGATCCGCTCAGCGGTGGTTTCGCCGATCAGCAGGTTATGGTGACGACGCATGTAAGAGATAATCGCCTCGTCCATCTTGTCGCCGCCAACGCGAACCGAGCGCGAATAGACGATACCGGATAGGGACAGAACCGCGACTTCAGTCGTACCACCACCGATGTCGACAACCATCGAACCGGTAGGTTCATGGATCGGCAGACCAGCGCCAATGGCTGCGGCCATAGGCTCATCGATCAGGCCAACCCGGCGAGCAGACGCGTTCAGGCAGCTATCGTTGATCGCGCGGCGCTCAACGGCGGTGGCGCCCGATGGCACGCAGACAATGACCTTGGGGTTCACGAAGCTTTTGCGGTTATGAACCTTGCGGATGAAGTGCTTGATCATCTCTTCAGCGACTTCGAAGTCCGCGATGACGCCGTCACGCATGGGGCGAATGGCCTCCATGTGACCGGGTGTACGTCCCAACATCTGCTTGGCTTCGATACCCACAGCGTGAACGACCTTGCGTCCGCCGACCGTGCGCAGCGCCACCACCGAAGGCTCGTTCAGAACGATGCCCTTACCCTTCATATAGATCAGGGTGTTGGCGGTGCCGAGGTCAATGGCGATGTCGTTGGAGACCATGCCGAAGAGGGACGAAAACATGATGTGCCTTGAGACTCAGGGATTGAAGGGCGTCTTACCTAAGGTAGCAAATAGTCAATCTTGTGGCTGCGGCCTTTAACGGTTCATCCACACGAATTACGTTCCGTAAGGACGATCAACCACCAATTCGAACTCATAGCCGGTTTCAAGCCCTGCAGACAGGTCGGTTTGCCCTGTGAGCGTGTTGAATTCAAGGCATTTTGTGATTCGGTTTGACTCACATCTATAGACACGCCGTTCAAAACGACACGGCAGCCCGCCTATCCGACGGCAGCCAAAACCACCCCGAGCGCCGTGATCACGCCCGCAAGGATCTGGGCTAGGCTCAAACGTTCAGCAAACAGCCTGCGCCCCATTAGGGCCGCGACCGGCATCTCGACGACGCCGACGGCGCGAACCGGTCCGGCTGGGCTCATGGTCAGGGCGATAAACCAGAGCGCAGAGGCCCCTGCCCCGAAAAATCCAGCCCCTAATGAGGACTTCCAAGCGCCAATCGCACCCCTGAGCGCCTTGGGGTCAAGGATCATTAGGCCGATGATCAGCACGAGGGTCTGGATCGTTTGCACCACCGCCACCGTCACCAGTGCTGAAAAGACCACATGGTGCGGATCAAAGGCCAGTCCCCCTTGGCGAAAGGCATTGGCTCCAAGGGCAAAACATCCCCCTGCCGTTAGGCCAAGCAGAGCCGGGCTCCAGTCGCGGACGCCCTCCATCCGGCGCGGCCAAGACAGATAGATCAGTCCGGCTGTCGCAACGAACAGCCCGACCCAAGCGACGGGGCTAATCGGATCGTGAAACACAAAAATGCCGACCAGAGCGGTGAATGGCAGCGAGCTTTGCTGAAAGGCCGTGCCAATCGCGAAGCTGGACCGCTGCATCGAGACCAAAAGCGCCGCCGTCGCCGCGACCTGCGCCAAGGCACCGATGATGCAGGCTAAAAAGAAATAGGGGCTGAAATGGCCCTGCGCCTGAGGCGACAACAGCTTGGCCACGGCAATGAAAACCAGCGTGAACGGCAAGCCAAACAGGAACCGCACCAAGGTCGCGCCCCACGGCCCTGCTACGGGCAGCAGGCCGCGCTGCAAGGCGTTGCGTGACACCTGCAAAACCGTCGCTGCTAAGGTCAGAGGGATCCACAACATAGCCTAGCCCACCGCTGCCATGACGACGCCCGCCGCTGTGACCATACCGGCCATGATCTGCAGGACGGTCAATTTCTCGGCGAAGATCCGCCGTCCGGTTATGGCCGCTAAAGGCATTTCGACCACCCCGACCGCGCGCGCGAGGGCCGCGGGCACCAGAGTATAGGCCACAAACCAAAGGCCTGACGCAGCCGAACTGCCAAAACCGGACCCGATGGCGGACCGCAAAGACACAAAGGCGGCCCTCAACGACACGCGGTCGGTCAGCCCCAACACCACGCCCAGAACAAGGCTTTGAACCGTCTGCACGATGAGCAGGCAAAAGAGCGCCGAATAGACCGCGTGATGGGGCTCAAACAGCAGCCCACCCTGCCGAAAGGCATTGGCTGAAAAGGCGGTAAAAGCCCCCGAGGTCAGGCCCAGCAGGATCGGGCTCCAGTCTCGCAGCTTATCCTCCTTGCGTTTTGGCCATGACAGCACAGCGAGGCCCGCCGTCACGATGACAATGCCGAACCAGGCTAAGGGTCTCAGAGGGTCACCCAAAAACACTGCCCCGACCACCGCCGTGAAGGGCAAGGAGGTCTGAAAAAACGCCGAGCCAATGGCGAAGCTGGACCGTTCCATACAGACCAACAGCGCCGCCTGCGCCACAATCTGGGTCAGTGCGCCTAGGCTACAGATCGTCAGCAGATGGAGGCTAAGCACGCCGTGAGCCTGCGGCGTAATCATCTTGGCGATCAGCACGAACAGCAGGGTAAAGGGCACGCCAAACAGGAACCGAACGAGCGAAGCCGCCCACGGCCCGGTCTGGGTCAGCAGATCACGCTGTACCGCATTGCGGGCCACCTGCATGACGGCCGCACCAATGGAGATCGGAATCCAGATCAACATGGGGCTTGCCCCCCATCTCGCGCTCGGCCGAACCTAGCGCGAGAGTGAGGAATCGGCACCGGTCTCTAGAACTCGCTGGCGACGAGAGGCTCTGGAGCCGACTTTTGCTTGCGGGCCAAGAGGTTGTTCAGCGCGTTGACATAGGCCTTGGCCGAAGCGGTCATGGTGTCGGTGTCGGCAGCCTGACCCGTCGCGATCCGGCCATCCTCTTCCAGACGCACAGAGACCTGAGCCTGAGCATCGGTCCCTTCGGTCACGGCATGGACCTGGAATAGACGCAGGTCCGCCTCGTGAGGCACGATCTCGCGAATAGCGTTGAACACGGCGTCCACCGGACCGTCACCGGTCGAGGTCGCCTTCTTTTCAACGCCGTCAATTTCCAAGGTCAGGTCGGCAGACTGGCCCTCGGTCCCGGCGATGACACGCAGATGGGTGACGCGGATACGCTCTCCGCCCCGCGCCAAGGCATCGTCGACCAGCGCGATGATGTCGTCGTCATAGACGTGCTTCTTGCGGTCCGCCAAGTCCTTGAAGCGGCCAAAGGCCTCCTTCAGGGCGTTCTGGCCCAGCTCATAGCCCAGATCCTTCAGCTTGGCGCGGAAGGCGTGGCTGCCGGAATGTTTGCCCATCACGAGCGTCGAGGGAGCCTGACCGACCGATTCCGGGGTCATGATCTCGTAGGTCTCGCGGTTCTTCAGCATGCCGTCCTGGTGGATGCCGCTTTCATGCGCGAAGGCGTTCTTGCCGACGATGGCCTTGTTGTACTGCACGGCAAAGCCAGTGATGGCCGAGACATAGCGGCTGGCGCGGGTGATGTGGGTGCTGTCGATGCGGGTCTGGAAGGGCAGACGGTCGGCCCGCACCTTCAAGGCCATGACGATCTCTTCCAGCGCCGCATTACCGGCCCGCTCGCCCAGACCATTGATGGCACATTCCACCTGACGCGCGCCGCCCTGAACCCCGGCCAGACTGTTGGCCACGGCCAGACCAAGATCATTGTGACAATGGGTCGAGAAGATTACCCGGTCTGCACCCTCGACGTTCTGGGTCATCCAGCTAAACAGGTCGGCATATTCGGACGGATAGGTATAGCCGACCGTATCCGGCAGATTGATCGTCGTGGCACCCGCGCGAATGGCGGCTTCAACGGCGCGACGCAGGAATTGGCGGTCGCTGCGCGTGGCGTCTTCGGCAGACCATTCAACGTCATCACGCAGATTGCGGGCATGGGCGACCGAGCGGGTGATGGTTTCCAGAACCTGTTCTGGTTCCATCTGCAGCTTGTGCTTCATATGCAGGTCGCTGGTCGCGATCACCACATGGATGCGGCCCCGGGCAGCGGGCTTCAAGGCCTCGGCGCAGCGGTCAATATCGACCTGATGGGCACGGCACAGGCCAGCGATGGTGCTATTCTTGACGATCTTAGCGATCTCACGGACCGCTTCGAAGTCACCGTTGGAGGCGATGGGGAAACCGGCTTCGATGACATCGACGCCCATCTCTTCGAGGATCTTGGCCAGTTCGAGCTTTTCATCCAGGCTCATGGAGGCGCCGGGCGATTGCTCGCCGTCGCGCATGGTGGTGTCAAAGATAATGACATTTTCGCGCGCCTTAGCGGCGGCTGCGGCGGCGGTATCAATGGAAGCGGTCATGTGAGGATGCTCTTGGCGTTGGTCATGGACGGTTTAGGGTTTTGTCTTTCACCCCCTGCACGTCCGGCCGCGTTAGATACGCGCCTCAGAACGCCCAGGGGCAGCTAAGCCCTAGGACCCCACCCAATAGGGGGTACAGCATTGCCGAAGCAGCCTGTCCAGTCATGTGAAGACGCATATTCATGCCCTATCTGTACCCAATCTTCGAGATTTGAGCAAGCCTCTTGCGCCGAACCGGTGCATTTAACGGCTCACGGCAAGAAATTTTCACTTTGTCCGGTCATTTGGTGAAATTTCATTCCCATCCCGCTTCATCCATAGGCGGGCAACAAATCCAGCGCCAAGCCAGACCAAAGCGGCCAAAATCAGCAGGATCAAGGGCTGATAGCCTCCGCCCTTCATGGCCTGAACGATAGAATTGCCCGCAAAGGCGGTCAGGGCGATCTTTGGGATGATGCCAATCGCTGTGCCTGCGAGAAAATGACGAAAGCGCATGGGCGTCACACCTGCGGCCATATTGACGACGATAAAGGGCGCTGAGGGAACTAGCCGGACAATCAGGCTCGCCATGAAGCCATTGCGGCCGATCAAGCCCATAAAGCGGGTGACACCCTCGCCGCCGCCGACGCTGCCAAGGGCCGAGAGGGCCCCTCCGCC
>CALFYB010000416.1 GCA_937952995.1 uncultured Caulobacteraceae bacterium | reverse complement strand
TATTGGAACAGAACCAGCGCGATTGGTAGGGCTGCACCAAGAACCGTCAGGATGGCGGATACCTTGCGCAGACGCCCCTGGGTCAGGCCGATCCAAAGCCCAAGCAGCGATGCCAGGGTTAGGCCGATAGCCGCCGCACCAAAAAAGGCTTTTGTGGCGACGCTAGGACCCCGCTTAGCTTTTGGCTTTGCGGGTTCTGGGACTTTCACGGGCGAAACTTCGGCAACCTTGGGCGCTTGCGACGGAGCCAACTTCGCCGGCTCAGGACGCCGCGGCTTCATCTGATACCGCATGTGGATATGGACTTGGCTTAGCTTTTCAACAAAGGCCGGCGGCGTATAGCCATTGTCGTGACCTTCATGCAGCCCAAACACCTGCAGCGAACCGGTAAGAGCAAAAAACAGAATGGTCGGCGCGAAAAAGACCGCAAGGTAGGTGTGAAGGTCCCGCAATAGCCGCGGCGTCAAAAACACTCGGCTCTTACCTGCAGTCTGAATTTTCGAAACGTTCACCTGAAGCTCCACTAAACAAGATAGATTGCAATCTTAGGATGCTGCCCAGCCCCTAACGCGCATATTCCATCGATTGTTTTGCGCTCGGCTGACCCTTACCGGATGCCCCTTGGGCCTTCAACCGCTCAAACCTAGCGATGAGGCGTTCATAGGTGGTCCTGCGAATGGGCTCGCCGAGGCGCAGTTTTCGCCAAGTAGTTTCGCTGATGCTGAAAGTATCGCGTAGGCTGTCTTTGGTCGCAGCCGGCAAAATCGCTCGCAAATGTTCGTATTCCGAACGAGACAGGATGGTCATTTCCATAGCATCACTCCCACTTCCTAACCGTCTGCATGACAGCATCTCCCAGCCCCAAGCCCCAAGCCATGGGCCGTGGGCCGTGGGCCGTGGGCCTGAGCGCCGCTTAAAGCCCGCGGAAGTCGCCGACTAAATCAGCCATTATTGTATGCAGTTTTGAGATTGAGCTGAAATTGACAGCATCAAACCCTCTCAATTGATGAGAGGGAAAGCCTCCGCCCAAGACTAATCTAGTGCCTGCTTTTGGGAAAGATGCATGTCGCACTGTAGTTGGGGCGCACCAAGTGGGCCTGCTGGGCAGGCCTTGCGGCTGATGGCGGCGGCGGCAGCGGTGAGCTCTCGCAGCAGCAAATCTCGACGTTCGGGCGTCATATCCTCGGCCCGGTCAGTGATGGAAATGGCGGCGACAGGGTGGTCCTGATCGTTGCGGATCGGAACGGCAATGCAGGACATATCCGGCCGAAACTCTCGATCATCGACCGCGTAACCCTGCGCCCGAACAATTTCGAGGTGCTCGCGCAGGGACTGCTTGTTCGTGATGGTTTCAGGGGTCAAGGCGACGAGCTCGCCATCCAGAATAATGGCATCGAGCTGTTCTTGAGGAAGGGCCGCAAGGAGAACCTTACCAAGCCCCGAACAGTAGGCCTCTAGCTGGGCTCCGGCGCGGGTTTGGGTTACCATCGAGGTCGGTGTCGTGGCCTTGATAACGTAGGTCACCATGCCGCGTTCCAGCACGCCAACGTGGACGGTCACGTTCAGTCGCTCGGACAGATCGACGGCAATCTTTCTACCGGCCTCTCGCACCAACTCCGGAACGATGACGTTCTGAGACAAGGAAATCAGCAACATTCCAGGACGGTAGCGACCGCGGGGACCCCGAACCACTGCGCCGATCTCTTCCAAGGTCTGGATCAGCCGATAGCCAGACGCTTCCGGCAAATTGGACCGGCGGCTTAGCTCAGAGCTGGTCAGCCACTCATCCGGCTCGCGGAAAGCCTTCAGCATCGCAAAGGCTTTGAACACCGATTGATTACGGGGCGTGGCCATAGCTAAACCTATCTCACTTGCTGGGGTTGGGTTGGAGGTACGAGTTTGCGAGACGCATCAATGCTCAAGAACAACACCGCCGCCACTGCCGACAGAGCCGCCAAGATATAGAACGCGAACGTCCAGCCATAGAGGGTCACAACATAACCGGTCAGGGTGGTTGCAAAGGCCCCAGCCAAGTTGCCGCCTGTGTTCATCAATGCTGAGACCGAGCCAGCAAATTCATCGCCTATATCAAGGGTAACAGCCCAAGAGATACCGACGGTCAGTTCCAAGCCAAAGACCGCGACGCAGAATAGACCCACGCTGGTCACAGGGTTGGCTGCCAAGACAGCAATGGGAATCATGATCGCGGCAAGAATGAAGCCACCCAGAGCAATGATGCGTCGGGCCAGTTTAAGATTTCCAGTGAGGGCCACAATCCGGTCTGAAATAGTGCCGCCGGCAATGCCGCCTGCAACCCCCGCCAACAGGGGCAAAGATGCGTAGATGCCCATCTGCTGCATGCTGAACCCACGCTCAGAAGTCAGATATTTCGGGAACCAGGCTAGCAGGACACCGAAGTCGAAGGCGTAGCAAGCATACATCGCGCAGAGCAGCCACATCTGTGGACTACGAAGGATCAAACCCCATGGTGGCGAAGCCTTCGGGGCATTTGGCGTTGCTCCAAGGCCGTCTTGAATGAG
>CALFYB010000415.1 GCA_937952995.1 uncultured Caulobacteraceae bacterium | reverse complement strand
ATGGCCATGGCGGTATCGTCGGTCCATTCACCAGCCTTTAGGTAAAAGGGCCCACCTCCGACCATATCGGAAAGGCGAGGATAGGTGTCGCGCCGCTTAAATTCCAAGGTCGTGCCTACCGCGTCGCCGACGGCTAGGCCAAGCAGGGCCCCAACCGCGCGATCTTGGATCGCTTGTGATGAGGTGTCGGGGGCAGAAATCGCCAGAGGGACCTGCTTGTGCACGTGGGCCTCTTGCTGGCGAGTTTCGATCGCGCCGCGCGCTCTTGCGACGCGCACCGCTTCAATGGCGCTGTCACTATCTTGGCCAAGTTCGACCAACAGACGCGCCGCAATGGTTCCGGCGCGGCCCAAGCCGCCCTTGCAATGAACAAAGACATTAAAGCCCGACCGGATCATCTGACGAAGGGCAGGGCCCGCCGTGAGCCATTCGGTTTCCCAACGCTCATCGGGGGTAGAAACATCAACAATAGGAAGATGAAACCAGGCCATATGACGATCACGCACGGATGAGCCCATAGCCTGGACCTGTAACGAGGCCAGTTCGTGATCTTCAACTAGGCTAACAACCGCGGCTGCACCCCAGGCGGCAATAGCATCCAGATCCGTATCCAGACTGCGCTCCCAACGCCCAGAAAAGGCGCTGGTTTGAATCTTGCCAGGGCAAAAGCTGATACCGATACGGCCATGGCTTCGGGCTGATTGAACCTCCGCGATCTGCAGCGGGTGGGTCAGGCTGGTTTTGGCGCTCATCTGTTTCCTTAATGACTGTCGATCGACCTTGCCAATTTGACGATGGCGGTGAGATCAGATAGTTAGTGTGTTAATTACAATTACCAAGGGAACTAAGTGTTGTCAACACACGAACCCGGCGGCTACCATTACCCCTATCCCCATCCGGCGGTCGCTTCGGATATTGCGATCTTCACGGTCCGCAAGGGCAGGCTCATGCTGCTGCTGATCAAGCGGTTGGCCTCTCCCTTTGCCGGGCAGTGGGCGCTGCCGGGCGGGTTCTTGGCGATCGATGAGGATCTGGACAGCTGCGCGCGTCGCGAGCTCTTAGAAGAGACCGGCGTTGATACAGCCTTCTTGGAGCATTTTGGCAATTTCAGCGCGCCGGATCGTGATCCTCGCGAGCGGGTGATCTCGGTGGCCTATTTGGCATTGATTGGATTTGACAAGCTCAGTCCCAAGGCTGGCTCGGACGCAGCAGAGGTCGGCTGGTTTGAGCTCTCGAACCTGCCAGCTCTGGCCTTTGACCATGCAGAAATTATTAAAGCGGCGCTTAAGGCCCTGCAAAGCCGGGTCAATGATCCTGCAATGCTGCTGCACCTGATGCCGGAGCGTTTCACGCTCAGCCAGATCCAGCAGGTCTACGAGATCATCTGTTCGAACGCCGTCGACAAACGAAACTTCCGCGCTCGCCTTTTAGAGACCGGCTTGATTGTCGAAACCGAAGAGATGGAACGGGGCGCTCATCGACCTGCAAGGCTCTATAAGCGGGCAGGGGCCTAGGCAGAGCCGTGATCTTAAAGGTCTATATGCGCCGCCGTCTAACGATCAAGTGCTTCCCAATGGATTTACCGTCGCTGACGACGTAGCCCTCAAAAATCTCAATTCTTGATCCTGCCTTAGGCCACTGTGCCGCAAAGGACCAAAGGCGCGCACCTGCAGGCAGCCTCGACTTAAACTTTAGCCACACGGCATTGAGGTGGCCAAAGGGCTTGTTGGGGACAGCGCCTAGCGGATCAAAGATCAGCGCTCGGGTCTCGATCTCATCAATAGAGTAGGGGCCCACAAGATCGAATTGAGTGACCTTAAAGACAGC